>WUAK01000088.1 GCA_009827205.1 Phycisphaeraceae bacterium
AAGAAGTGCTCTCGCGCCTGACCGAGCTCCACATCACGTGCGATTCTGACGCCGACGCAGGCGATTACTACTGGCTCGACAACGTGACCATGAATGCCGCGACCGTCCGAGTCTTTATCCTCGCAGGTCAATCCAACATGTCAGGCTGCGACGATGTACGAAACGTTGACCCGATCTGGCAGGTCCCGATCGAAAGGCACATGTTCTACTGGGACGACCAGGATCCCAATCCCGGGTTCCTCGCGCTGACCACCGGCTCTTCGACCGCGTCGTGTGCATCCTCGGCGCCCGAGTTCTTCTTCGGCCCAGAACTCGGGTTCGGCGCGGAGATCGCTGAGCTCTACCCGCACGATCGGATCGCGATCATCAAGTACGCGGTCGGCGGCACGAACCTCTACAGCCAATGGACGACGCCCGACAACGAGTTCCCCGACGGCGGGCCCATGTGGAACGAACTCCTCGACACCCTCACCGCGGCGTTCGGTGAGCTCGGAGCTCTCAACCACAACTACACAATCGAGGCTTTCCTCTGGATGCAGGGTGAATCCGACGGCGATCGCAGATTCCGCGCCCGCGACTACGACGAGAAGCTGACCGATTTCATCGCGGAGATCCGCGCTTTCCTCGGCGAACCCGAGATGCCGTTCATTCTGGGCAGAGTCCGCGACGCCGGGCAGCCGTACATCGAGGATGTCCGCATCGCGCAGGTCACGGTCGCCGATGCAGACCCGTGGGCCTGCTGGTTCGATACCGACGATCTGAATTTCCTCCCAGATGGCATCCACTACGACGAACTAGGAATGCTCACGCTCGGGCAACGCTTTGCCGAACGCCTGTACGTCTTCCTCGAACCGAGAGGTGACGTCAACCGCGACGGTGTCGCCGACGTTGATGATCTCTACGACTGGACTCAGAACCCCGTCGATCTCAACTGCGACGGCGTAGCGGACCAGGCGGACATGGATATCGTCGTTGAGGCCGTCCGCTCGGGCGAGTAAGAATCGAGTACCTCTTCTCGAAGGGCAGCCGCCCTGACGAGCTGCGCATGATCAAGCTCGGACACCGGTTCGCAGATATCGTCACCGCCATCGATTGAATCTCGTTTCAGCTCCCTACACTCTGGCCATGCAGCGAGAGGGCGCCGATCTCAACAACATGCAGCCCGAGGACTTCATCTGCGATTTTTCACGCAGGGCCTGGGACGGCTCATTCCCCATGGTTGAGGGACACCGCGGCGCTCTGATCTCGGGTGACTGTCTCACGATCGCATACCGGTTCGTTGTGCTTGAGGAACAGACCTCGCTCGAACCCGGCTACACCTGCACGATGTGCCTCGAAAGGCGCAAGGACCGCTGCTGGCAGAGCCCCGCCTACGAGGACGCCCTCATCTGCCTCCGCTGCATCCGCCAGGGCTCGACCAAGCTCGACAAGGACCCAGACTGGGATTGGGAAAAGCCCAAGGCCGAGAACCCAGCCAAGCCGGTGACCTGACGGACTGAGTTCAGAACCGCCAGAGCCTTGCCGATCCCGTCCCTGTGACCTACATTTCCACCCGGGCCCAGGGCCCAGGCCACGATGGGCGGATGCCAGAGTGGACAATTGGAACAGACTGTAAATCTGTCGGCGAAAGCCTTCGGGGGTTCGAATCCCTCTCCGCCCACTTTCCTCTTTTTTTGACTTCCCCATTCTCCTTTGCAGTCTTACTACGAATAGCAGGAATGGCGTCCGTCTCAGGCCGGTCCTGTAACCGTCATACCGAGCGCCGTATATCCGCCACGAGCGATGGGTCAATCGCCGCCTCCGGGTCACTGCTGTGGATGACACAGATGTCGCCGGTCGTTTCCATTACAACCGCTAGAACCTGAGAGAAGTCGTAAACGTTCGCCTCCCGCAGCTTCGCCATAAGGTCGTCCCGGGTCACCTTTGCCGCGCTGAGATTCTCATCCAGTATCTCGTCTCCATCCATGAGAAACAGCTGCTCGTTCTGCGTGACATCCGCGAACCAGTCGAACTGCTTCCGCAGGACCAACGAGAGAAACCGCAGCAGGAAGATCGATGCAAAGGCAATCGATGCAATAACCAGTGAGGGTCAGGCATCGCCACGCTCGAAGCCAGGAGCGAACCCGGCGCGACCGTCCATATAAAATCCGTGGGCGACATCTCCGCAAGGCTCCGAAGCCCCACCAGCCGGATTCAGATCATGACGACCGCGTACATCGCGGCGACGCTCACCACAACCATGCCCGTCTCGCGCCAATTTCCAACAACCCATTCCTGTATCACGACCACCTCCGCGGGACGATACGACCTCGAATGGTCCGCCACATCCAAGGGCCGCCAGGCTTCGCAGATGATGCTGTATACCGCGGGGATTTGCTCGAAATGCGGCAATAACTCCCTACAAGGGCGTGTTCGATCGAAGAAATCATGGTTTTCCACGAGGAAAATCGTGCCCGAGAGCCGCATGACTCGCACTATCTACTTTTGAACTCCTCCATTTTCGGTACAGTGCCGCGATACACCACGCGACCGTTCGGTCGCGGAAAGAAGGGGAGACAAGCCATGAAGAAGAAGACCCTCGGGGGAATTGTCCTGATGTGCGCCGCTGGCCTCGCGACAGCGCAGGCCGCGCCGAACGGCCCGCAGTTTGTCGAAGTGCCTGGCTCGATGGAGTTCTCGGGCCGTCTGATCGTGAAGCCGCTGCAGCCCGCCGACCTCGCCGCCCGCGGGATGAACGGCCGCCAGATCACCACCGCCCAGCGCAACGCGCAGGCTGTTCTCGCGAACTATCAGCTTCACTCGTATGAGGCGCTCGTGGATCACCACATGATCGTGGTTCCCGCCGGCATGACCGAGAACGCACTTGCCGACCAGCTTATGAAGACAGGATTGTTCGATTTCGCCGAGCCGGACTGGATTCTCTACCCGATCGCCTGCCCGAATGATTCACGTTTCGGCAGTCAGTGGCATCATTCGTCATCGCTCATGCAGTCCTGCGAAGCATGGGACATCCATACCGGCGGCAATAGCGTGACGGTCGCCATATGTGACACCGGCGTCCAGACCTCGCACCCCGATTTCTCGCAGAACCGCGTCGAGGGTTACAACGCCGTCGACCGACTCTGGGAAAGCCAGGGTGGCTCGATCACGCCCGTCCACCCGCACGGCACCCAGACCACCGGCTGCGCCGCAGCCAATGGCAACGATGGCTCGGGCGTCACCGGCGTCGGCTGGGATCTCGGGCACCGCATGATGCGCGTCTCGAACTCGTCAACAGGCTCCGCCTCGCTCAGCACGCTCACCCACGCCGCGCTCACCGCCGTGCAATCGGGCGACCGCGTGGCGAATGTCAGCTACTCGGGCGTCACATCCAGCTCCGTCCGCTCGACTGCCACGCAGATCAAGAATCTGGGTGGCCTCCTCACCTGGTCAGCCGGCAACAACAGCGCGAACCTCAACTGGGGTAGCCGCGACAGCGACGACGTCATCGTCGTCGGCGCGACCACCGCCAACGACGGGCGCGCCAGCTTCAGCGCCTACGGCCCATCCGTCGACCTCTTCGCACCTGGCCAGGGCGTCTACACCACATCGACGAACTCCGGCTTCGCATCGGTCAACGGCACCAGCTTCTCAGCGCCACTCACCGCCGGACTCATCGGCCTCATCTGGTCCGCCGATCCTTCACTGACGCCCGACGAGGTCGAGGCCATCCTCAAGAACGGCTGCGACGACGTCGGCGCCAGCGGCATCGACAACACCTATGGCTACGGGCGCATCAATTCCTACCAGTCGCTCCTCCTCATCGACTCCGGCACGGGCAATACCGCACCGAGCGTCTCCATCGCTTCCCCGAACAACGGTTCGAGCTTCACCGAGGGCGATGTTGTCGTCTTCAGCGGCTCCGCCAATGACTACGAGGACGGCGACCTCTCCGGCTCCATCGCCTGGACCAGCAATATCGACGGCAACATCGGTTCCGGCGCAGCCTTCAACACAACCGCACTGAGCGTCGGCACGCACACCATCACCGCCCGTGTCACGGACTCCGGGAACGCCAGCAACACCGACACCGTCAGCGTCACCATTCAGCAGGACGCCGGCTCCGTCCCGAACGCACCAGATGGCCTGAGCGCCATCGATCTCGGCAACCGCAGATCACTCGTGTCCTGGAACGATAACTCTAACAACGAGACCAGCTTCACCATCGAGCGTGAATCACTCGATACCCGGCGCAACCGCTGGCGCCGCTACACCTCCTACAACGTTGGCGCGAACACCACCAGCGATCAAGATCGCCCGAACACCGGCACACACCGCTACCGCATCCGCGCGAATAACGCTGCAGGCAGCTCCGCGTGGACGGGCTGGGTTCAGGTGACGGTTACCCGCTAAGCGAAGTGACAATCCATAGATATCCTAAGGGGCACCGGTTATCCGGTGCCCCTTTTTGTATAGTCAACGTCGCCTCAGCCCGGCTCGGCAATGTGCATACAGAAAGACGGGCGTCTCACCAACCTGGCGACGCCCGTCTGTGTGGAGTTTAAGTGGTGTGTTGAATTACACCAATCAGCAACCGGCGTTGTAGTTGTTGATCCATGCAGAGAAGTCTGTCGGTGTGCACTGGTTGTCGCCGTTCTGATCGCACTCTGGAAGATTGTTGTTATATGCGTTGATCCATGCGCTGAAGTCGGTCGGGGTGACCTGGCCATCACCGTTGACGTCCGCCCGGCAGTCGGTCGGAGAGAAGAACACCTGCCCGTTACGCTTGTAGTTGTACATGTATGTACCGACAGGTGCGCTCTCAGGGGAGTAGGGGACCGTCGTTGATTTGTAAAGGAAGAAACGGTTGGTTTGCACAACCGTCGTCGCGTTGTTCACCGGCGCGATGAAGTCCATGAAGCCGTCATTGTCGATGTCACCGAACTCCATCTGGCCGTAGCCATCGTGGTTCGGGAACTCCCAGCCGGCGAGCGGGGTGCCGTCGTGATTGAACGACTCGTTCGGGTTGGCTGCTTTGTTGTTGTCCTTGAACAACTCCATCGTGCCGTCGCCGTCGATGTCCGCGATCATGACCTGCATCTGAGTCGCGCCAATGCCTGTGATGGGGAACCCGCTCTTGGGTGTGCCCGACTGGTCCCAGGCCATCACGACCGTGCAGTCATCAGGGCAGAGTGTGACATCACCGACGACGATGTCGAGACTGTTGTCGTTGTCGATATCAGCAACCGAGAGCGGAGCCTGGATCGCGGTCGCTCCACCGCCGAGCTGATCGATGTTCGGGATCGGCAGATCCTGCGGCCAACCGGTCATGGGCGTGCCGTCATGATGAAGCACGTGGATCGTGGGCGCAGTGTTGATCCCTCCGGGATTCTGGTTCCGGATCGCTGTGTGGAACACGATCTCGAGATCACCATCGCCGTCGAAGTCGACGAGTGAAGCCGCGGCATAACTATTGAAACCATGTGTCGAGTCTGGCGGACTCCACGGGTTCGGGAAGTTGGGATCGAGCGAGCCGTCTTCTTCTAAGACGTACAACTCGGAGAACGACATCGCGATCAACTCAAGTTTGCCGTCTTGGTCAATATCCCCCGTCGAGACCGTGGCGCCGGAAGTAATATCACCCAGATTGAACGGGAAGCCAGAGACAGGATTCCCGTTCCCCTGGTAGGCCTCGATAAGACCGGAGCCATCGTTGCCGTTAATGAGAATCTCGTCATCGCCGTCGCCGTCGAGGTCGGCCAGCGAATTCGACTTAAAAGCACCAGAGACCACCACCGGGAATCCCGGGGCGACCGAGCCGTCCTTCTCAAGCACGATCAGAAGAGCATCCAAGCCGAAGAAGAACGTCGTAAACACGATTTCGTTCTCGCCGTCTCCGTCAACATCTCCCCAAGAAGGCGGACCGAATGAGGGATCGCCCGTAAAGACAGGCCAACCAGAGACAACGGATCCGTCTATGTTGAATGCCCAGATCTCAGGGCCTGCAGATGCGACAAATTCAAGCTCCGGATCAGCGTCGAGATTGACCATCATCCCGCCGTTCCAGTTCGTGATCTGCGTAGAAACCGGAAAGCCTGGTGCGAGTGCATACCCAGGGGGCGCCTGTCCCGCAGCGTGAGCGGCTGCCGTCATCGTCATCAACATGAGCGGTCTCTTGCAATTCATGGTTGTCTCCATGGTCTGTGGTGGGGGATGCAGGCAGAGGTCGCGACGCCGACAGTCACGACTAACCCACCCGCAGCTTTCAGCACCATCTCAGATGGGTCTGGTTTTCAGTGCCTGACACCCTGCCTCTTACCCGCCGGGAATCGTGTCCCGCCGCGTGTCACTGGTCCGAATCTACAGGTGCTGGTGGAACTTGGCAACAGTTTCACGCATAATTTCGTGAAATTTATTTGTACTGGTCATTTCCTTGGCCCGGATCGGGTACCCTCCAGCTATGTCCGTATCACCCTCACTCGATCAGAGCAACAGATTTCAGCAAGATGTTCGGGATGCCGCGATCGAGCTGAGAGCTGCCTATGCAGGACTCCTGTCCGCACTTCCTGGATCTCCTCGGACCGCGATCGACGTGGAACGCACACTCTCGATCAGTAAAAAGGTCGCATGGCAGGTGTACCGAGCCGCGACCGCTCCAGACCCGATGGGCACCGTGACTCGTGCCCCGGGTCCCACAGCGCTTGAGCGCGTCCTGGTCGCCGCCAACCAGATCGGGATCGATGCCGAGATCACCCAGCGGGTCTTGCGTGCGTCGGATCAATTCCAGTCAACGATGGGTGACCACGCCGACGACCGACGCACGTTCGACTTGATGGTCAGTTCCGCCACGGGTGACGGCCTCGAAACGAAAGAACTCGATCTCAAACGCAGCGCCTTCCGCACGAACCGCGAGATCATGGGCAAGTACGCCGGTGTGGACATCTCTACGCTCCTGCTCACGCCCGGTACACGTGATGATCGCGTCGACATGACATCCATTCGCGGGCTCGTTGATCTATACAGGCTGCGCCCTGAGGCGTCACTCGAGATCTCACGACACAGGTTCGATCGCGACGACGGGAGCATCCACGAGCGACAAGCCTTTGATCAGGCAAGTTCGGAACTCGACATCCCGATCGCATTGCTTCAGGATTTCTGCAGCACGCCTTTGCCCCCGCTCAGGCAGGTCAACTCGCCGGATGGCTTCGTCCGCACACTCGTCGAGAGTGTCACACTCGGTCTCAAATCTGCGGTGACATGCATTCTCGCGGACAGGACACTCGACGCGGATCCACGCGACGACGATACCCCGAGTCTGCCGGGAGGCATCGGGCATATCCATGAAGTCGCCACGCCCGCCAATGTCCTCCTGCACGATGTCTTCGTGCACAAATCGCTTGCCTGGAACGTGATGCCGGAGATGAGAGTGATCGCTCGCAGACGCGACGCGATCCGATGGCCCGGAGACGATCAGACTGTTCTGCTTCCTATTCAGGAAGAGGTCAAGCTGATCGGCCAGGGCATCCCAGCCGCCGCGAGCACAGATTGGCCCAATTACCCCATGCTTCTTGAGCAAGTCTGCTCGCGAATCGATTGCAACCCGGAGGATCTCCTTCTCTACAGATGCAGGGCCACCTACCCCGTTCTCCACTCCGTCTTCTGGATGAGGTTCCGCTACCCGGGAAGCACGAGCTGACCATTGGGAAACTCGGTTGAAACGAACTGGCCGAGTCAAAATGAAGAAGAGATCACTGGCTGTGAGCAGTGAGTTACGCGGCTCGCTGTTCGCCCATCTCGCCGTCAAGCTCGGATAACAGCTTACGCAGCTTCGCTTCCTGCCCAGATTCAATCGCTTTGTTGATCCGCTTCGATATATCGGTCAAGCGGTTGACCTTTGTTCCGTCTAAGTATTCGGCGTTGTGTGTCATCCACTGATCCAGGTGAAGCACCACCCCTTCTGCGTGGGACTTCAGATCAGATACCTTCCGCCTGACTCGCGAGGCTTCCCTTCTGGCAGTTCCCTCAGAAACAAGGCGTTCCTTCTCTTTCTCGCCAAGCCCTGAACCGCCCTGGATGACAATCTTCTGGGATTTCTTGGTGTCAAGATCAGTTGCTGCGACGCTCAGGATGCCGTCTGCATCAATACAGAAGCTCACCTCAATCTTGGGCTCACCCCTCTTTGCCTTACGGATGTTTTTGAGTCTGAACAGGCCCAGAGTGCGGTTCGCGGTCGCGGCCTTCGAATCGCCCTCAAGCACATTGATAGGCACCGATGTCTGTTTGTCCTTTGGAGTTGTGAACACACGCTGCACCGTTGTGGGTATCGGCGTGTTCTTTGGGACGATGATCGAGTTCCCGCCGCCGGCACTCTCAACACCAAGTGTCTGAGAGGTCACATCCATCAGGTTGACATTCTTTGTTTGGCCGGCCAGGACCGCAGCAAGTATGCCCGCGCCGATCCCGACCACCTCATCAGGATTGACCGACTTGTTCAGTCTTTCAGTATCGAAAGCTTGGGACACCATCCGCCTCACCGCTGGGATTCGTGTAGAACCCCCAACGAGGATGATCTCCATGTTGGGTCCCACCCCCACACTCGCGGTGTGCCGCAGCTCTTCGCAGCACTGGCGCAGGTTTTGTAGCAAATCTGCGCAAACACCTTCAAAGACATCTCTTTTCAGCGTGTACTGAAGGTGGATAGGCCCTCGGCCTGTAACCGCGATATACGGCAGCATGATGTTGCATTCTTCGAGCGAAGACAAATCGACCTTCGCCTGCTGAGCAGCGTCCTTAAGTCTCTGCAGGGCCATCGGGTTCTCGCGGAGGTCGACCCGTTCTTTGCGGAAGAAGTCCTCTGCGACCACATCGATTATTCGCTGATCGAAGTCATCGCCCCCAAGATGTGTGTTCCCGTGGACCCCGAGCACCTCGAAGCGCCCGCCGTCGATCTCCATCGCTGACAGGTCAAGTGTGCCGCCCCCGAAGTCAACGATGACCGCTCGCGTGCTTGATGCCGATTTCTCAAAGCCGTAAGCGAGCGCAGCCGCTGTCGGTTCATTGATGATCCGGCGAGCATTGAGCCCTGCAATCGCAGCAGCCTCTTTCGTGGCTTGTCTCTGCGCATCATTGAAGTACGCCGGCACCGTGATCACAGCATCAGTGACAGGCGTGCCGAGCTCCAACTCTGCCATATGCTTGAGTTCCTCTAGGATCATCGCAGAGATCTCTTGAGGCGCATAAGACCGCTTTCCCACCCGGATGTTGACGAGCTCTTCAGGCTTCCCGGTAATCTGAAAGGGGACAATCCTTTCTTCGGACCGGACTTCCGCATGACGTCGGCCCATGAATCGCTTGACCGAGTAGATTGTCCGTTCGGGAGAAGTAATCTGCTGGTTCTTGGCGGCATGGCCGACAAGATGCCCTTCATCATGGAACGAGACGATCGACGGGACCGTCAGCGTGCCCGCTGCACTTCGGATGGGGATGACGCTCCCATCAACAAACGCGGTAACCACTGAGTTGGTTGTTCCAAGATCGATACCGATCGATGCACCCATCGATGGGTCCCCCTCGTAATAGAAGCTCAATCGCGTGTGGCAGCTTCTGTCCGGTCGTCAATGATTGAGGACCCAAACATCGGGCCCGCGCTTGTCCAGTTGGGAACGGTATCGAACTGAACATAGACAGTTCTCTCGATCCCACCAGTCTCAATTCGGTAGGGCTGTTTCGAGCCCGGGATGAACTCAAGCAGTCCGAAGTCCGGATGCACACTTGCTGTTGCAAGTTCTTGTGTGCCTAAGTTCTGAGTGGCGCTCGCTCGAACCACCGAAGCGGCATCTTGAGTCGAGATCAAGACCATGTAATAGAACACGGAGACAATCAGTGCTTGAAAGGCGGTACATGCAAAGCCCGCCCACATCGCAAACTTAGCTTTGCCAGCACCAAGAACT
>WUAK01000089.1 GCA_009827205.1 Phycisphaeraceae bacterium
CTCTAGCTTCTCGCGGGGCACCTGCCCTACAACCTTGAAAAACAACTGATCCACGAGGCGGTCCGTGTGATCCGTGAAGTAGAACCTGAGCACCTCTCAAGTGTGAGTAGGGTGTACAAGGGTGATATCGAGACAATCGTCAGCAAAGCGCTCTCGAAGGAACGGACACGCCGATACCAGTCCGCATCCGAGTTCTCTGCAGACATTCATCGCTATTTGACGAACCAACCGGTGCTTGCCCGACCAGCGAGCGCGTGGTACCAGGTCAGTAAGCTCGCGAAGCGCCACAAGATGACTGCGGTTGGGATATCGATCGCCTCCGCTGGAGTCGTGCTCGGCCTCGGAGTCGCTATATGGCAGCTCAACCGCGCCCTCACCGCAGAAGCAGACCTTCAGGATAAGAATACACAGCTTGCTACTTCTCTAGAAAACGAAGAGAAACAGCGTAAGCGCGCAGAGGATGTGCTCGAGAAGCTGCGTTCATTCACTGGGATGCTCGGTGATTTCGAAGAGGCTATCCGTAGGCTAGAAGGCGCCACAAGTGCAAGGCGTGTGCTTGCCGAGAACTCTCTCGCGGTGCTTCGAGAACTCGCCGAAGCGGGCGAGACATTCCCCTGGATCCGCGAAGATATCGCCAAGGCCAGCTTGTCCATGGGCGAGATCTCTCTAGTTGGCTCAGAAACGCTGCCAATCGCGGAGTCCTCATTCCAGATGGGAAGCGATTTGTACGAAGCGCTCCTCACCGAGCAGCCCGACCAACTTGAATACAAGCTTGGCGGCATCCGTGCAAAGCTAGGACTCAGCGCTGTCATGCTCCGCAAGGGAAGCACCCAGGCCGCAGCTGCGCTGTCATCTGAAGCCGAGCTGGAGTGCGCTTTACTGATCCAGCAATACCCCGGCGCACAATCACCGCTCGAAGTCAGGTTTCTTGTGCTGATCCAACGCAGCTCGGTCCTCCGCTATCAAGCGAGATTTACCGATGCTCTTGCCGGCTACCAAGAAGCAAAGGAACTCGCCCGATCTCTTTCCGAGAGCGATCTGGAAGCCAAGGACGCGTTTGTGCGAGCCGCCAGGGGTGAAGCAGTCGTGCTTGATGATCTCGGCAGATCTGATGAAGCTGGTGAAGCATATGCCGAAGCGCTTGAAACGAGTCGATCGTTTGTAGCCTCCTATCCACGAGATGCTATTGGCAAACATCGCCTCATCGAGTTGCTGTACTTTGTCGCAGAAAGGCAGGAACAGTCAGGCATGGATGCCGAAGCGCTAGTGCTCCACCAGGAGCGTTTGTCGCTCGCGACTAACCTAGCTGATGCCGATCAAGATAATGAGGCAGCACTGGTAGCCGTGGTCACATCTCATGACGCGATCTCGCACGCACAACTCGAGCTTGGACAGACGGAGCTTGCTGAGCGCAGCGCCCAGTCGTTTCTGGCAGCAGCGAGACTCATGGCTGATGAGGACCCGACCGACCTTATTAAACACCGTAGAGTGGCGCTTGCGGAGGAGTTGCTCGGAGATATCAGCAGAGAACCCATCGTGCAAGCCGCGCGTGATCTTGCCAATGACGAGGCTCCCGATGCAGCACGAGTCCTGGAAGTTACGGACCAACTCAACATCGCGCTCACGAAATACGCGTCCGCATACTCAACCATCGAATGGCTGGAAACAATGGACAGCGACTCGGTCGAGTTCGCAAGAGACGCTGTACGAGTCCAGGTCAAGCTAGCCCGAACCTACGAATTACTGGGGCGACTCGAAGCAGCGGGCAACCCCGCCGATGAAGCCGAGAGAGCTTATCTGGTGTCTGTGAGCAAGTACGAGAAGCTCGATCAGCTCAACGCGCTGACGAACCCTGAGCGAGACCTTTGGGCAAGGACTCTCCGGAACCTTGGCACTGGCGCACTGAACCGAGGCGAGGGAGCACTGGCAGCACAGAGGTTCGAAGAAGCCGACGCGATTTACCCACGCGCGAGAGCCGACATCATCGCTCGAAAGGCAGCGGCATATGACCTCGCTGGCGAAAACCAGAAAGCCCGGGAGCTGGCCTCACAAGTTCTTGAGATGCTCGAAGCCAACCCGGATACTCGCCGGGGAGATTGGCTACGCGAGCAGATGAACATGATCCTGACCCCTGAACCGTTGCCCTGAGTTGTTGAGCGGCAGAGACTAGTGCATGCAGAACACTGTCATACTCGACGGCTCCCCGCTCACGATCGAAGAAGTAGTATCGGTTGCAAGGCATAACGCCCGCGTTGTGCTCTCGGATAGTTCACGCGATTCAATTCAAGCCTCGAGAGTTCATCTGGAGTCGATCGAATCCGATGGTCTCCCGCATTACGGCGTGAACACGGGCTTCGGATCTCTTGCGAGACATCGTGTTGATAATGACAAGCTCACACAACTCCAGGTCAATCTGATCCGCTCACACGCGGCAGGGATCGGAGAGCCTCTGCAAATCGAAACAGTGAGAGCGATGATGCTTATCCTCTCCGCATCTCTTTCACGCGGCCTCAGCGGTGTGCGCGTCAAGCTCGTAGAGACAATCCTCTCTCTGCTCAATGCAGATGTCACCCCGGTTGTCCCATCACTCGGCTCAGTCGGCGCATCTGGGGATCTCGCTCCGCTCGCGCACCTCGCGCTCGCACTCATCGGTGAGGGTGAGGTGTTCGATCAAGGCACACGCAAACCGACTCGAGAAGTGCTCGAGGCACATTCGATCGAGCCCATCCAGCTTCATTCGAAGGAGGGGCTTGCGCTCATCAACGGCACACACCTGATGGCTTCGCAAGCCTCTCTGGCCCTAGCCGATACGGAAAGGCTGCTGAGGGCCGCGTTTATCGCGGGAGCGATGTCGATCGATGGCTGCAAGGCTTCTGATAGCTTTCTCAACGAGCACGTCGCGACAGCGCGCAAACACACCGGCATCTCAGAAGCAGCAGCCACACTCCGAGGTTTCCTGGATCGGAGCGAGATCCTCCCATCGCACAGAGAGAACGACCCGCGTGTGCAAGACCCGTACTCGCTGCGTTGTCAGGCACCGGTACTGGGTGCTGCGCTCGGAGCGATTGAGTATGTTCGCAGTTCACTCGCTGAAGAGCTCGGGGCGGTTACCGACAACCCGCTCGTGATCGCAAATGGCGAAGAACCGGAGTTGGTATCAGCGGGCAATTTCCACGGCATGCCGATCGCGCTCCCACTCGATCATCTCGCGGTAGCTATCTCGCACGTCGCGGGAATGTCTGAGAGACGCACCTTCTACATGCTCTCAGGACACGATCCTGAATCGGGGCTGAGCCCATACCTCGCGACCCGCCCAGGTCTGACCTCGGGGCTCATGATTGTGCAGTACACGGCAGCCGCGTGCTGCAACGAGATCATCGGGCTCTGCACCCCGTCCACGCCCGCGAATGTCTCGACAAGCGCCGGGATCGAAGATTACAACTCGTTTGGTCCGCGCGCTGCAGCCAAGGCTCGCCGGGCGATTGAGCTTGCCCGGCACGTCGTAGCGATCGAACTCCTCTGTGCGAGCGAAGCCATCGAGCACCATCGACCACTCAAAACTGGCAGCAAGCTTGAAATGGCGCACGCTTCGATACGGAGCCGGGTGGAAAGACTCGAAGACGACAGACCACCGGCTCCGGATATCGAGGCTCTCGATCAACTGATCCAGCAAGACGGATTCGCGGATCTCTTCTGAACTGATCAATCGAGCATGAAATCCTCACGAGCACCCTCGTTCTGAGGCTCGTCGAGCAGTTCATCCAACTCCCAGTAAGAGACAACATCAACGTGATTGTCAGCGAATCCAACGTTGACGATATCTTCTCCGTTAACGTACATCGCACGGTCAATCGCAACGATCACACTCGCCTTGTAAGAGTACATCTCGCGACCGGGCAGTGTTGTTCGCATGACAATATCACCCCGGCCGTCATACGACGGTCCGAACGGGGACACAAGCATTTCATGCGTGATATACCCCTCGTCAACAAGTGCGTCGTACGAAGGCGGAACTTCACCGTTGTTCACATCGCCATAGAGCACAATTGCCTGACCTAAGCCACGAACTTGCGTAGCACTCTTAAGCTGCTTTGCCGACGCCCGGGCATTGCCCAGAGCCGGGAGAAGGACGCCGGCTTGCATTGCGGCTGCCGCAGCGACGCCTCTGATCCCGCCCATCTGGGTCGAGAACTCGGCAACTTCAACGAGAACAGAGCCATCCATGCGCATCATTGCGACGTAGTCATCACCGTCCCAGTACTCGACGGCGCCCATCGGCTGGATACCCGAAGTGAACTCCTGGTAACCGGGCATGAGCATCCCGGCGTCACGAGAAGGATCACTCGGCGAACGTACGGCATTGGCCAGCGCGGAAGTCATGAAATTCGAGGTGCTGTAGCCCTGACGAGCAAACCACTCAGTATCACTGAACGAGACCGTGCTCACGCCTGCTTCGGGCGAGATACCCGCCATCGCAGACTTGAACACTGGACTATCCGAGACTGAAGACCCATCGGTGTTTATCTGATCAAGTGCAGCAACGATGCCGACCGGCGATGCGGCGAGTACCAGACTATCACCAGCGATCGACCATGACGGCTCGAACGGGAGCGGGATACCTGGTGTCGTGAACGAGAACACCTCATGTCCTGCAGCTTCCCAGGAACGGACTCGAACATACCCGCGGGCTTGCTCATCTAATACTTCGTTAAGCTGATTACGCAACTCTTCGTGCGTGCTTGCGAGCCTCTCGGCGTCCTCGAGTTCGCAGATCATCACAGCGGAGGTAAGACCACCCCCGCCCGTTGACAGCGATTGGTAGTACGTGATTCTGGGTCCAAGGTTTTCTAGTACATCACCTCGCACATCGAACCCGAGGGCATCCTCAAGCTCACCAAACGGGTCTTCGCCTTCGGCCTCAGCGAGCTGGTCAACGATGCTGAGCAAGAATTCAAGGGAAAATGGGACAATGTACAGTGTCGTCGCATCGACTGGTACATCGGCGTATTGATCACCTGTGATCGTGACATCTGGATCCATCCCCAACTTGGTCAGCCAGTCCTTGCCGCTATGAGTACGGCTCGTGATGTATTGGTATGTGGCATCATTGCCGTAAGCAAAATCAACCAACGGTGCTTCGTCGATCACCCAACGATACTGCTCAATGAGCTCAGCAAGATCCGGTTCTTCTTCTGAGATGATCTGCGCGATGAATTGGCCAAGTTTCTGCAGATGGATCTGCCCGGACATGATGGAACTGGATCCTGCTGGCAGGTCGTACATCAGCGGATCGGTCGCCGCGTGGGTTTCTGTTCCGAGTGTGATCGACATTGTCGATCCATCGTTCACCGTATCGATTCTGGCCCGGCCGATCGGGGTTGAGAGGTAGGTGCCCTGGTCGTCTTCATCGATTGGCCCGCCGGTTTCACGCATGACCTCGGTCATGATGTCGGTGAAGTCCTCTCCTGACATGCCGTGAGGTGTTGCAGCCAATGCAAGCGCCAACCCTGGTGCCTGGTTGGTCTGGGTGAGTTGCAGACCGGTCGAGCCGCTGAGCCATGACCACGCCAACTCGATCAATGCTCTTGCTTCCTCAGGCCCCTCAGTCTCCTCAGGGATCTCAGCAAGCCGCTCACCGAGCATCATGACGGCTTCGTACGCGGCTGCGTCCTTTGCGTGAGGCTCGATGTCCGCGATGCCTCCGAAGCGAAGATCGACCACAACGTCGTCGCCGTCTTCTTGTGCGAGAGCCGAGAGAGGCGCGGTAGCCGCAAGGCCTGCGAACGAGGCGACCAATGCGAATTTGCGAGTTCTGCTGCGAGTCATGACAGGCGTCTCCGTGTCTTGGTACAGGGATTTCCCCCTACGATAGTCTCACCGCGCGGCCCCATGTGCAAGACACCAGTTTGAGCGGCAAATCCGAGCCCTGCATAGTGTTTACCGGTTGGAGACAGGCACATGACAACGACACAATCGGCAACCGCACTCGATTTCACGGCTGGAGCCAGGGCAGTCCGGGCCCCTCGTGGAAGCCAGCTCACCTGCAAGACCTGGCAGGCTGAGGCCGCGATGCGGATGCTCATGAACAATCTCGATCCTGAGGTCGCCGAGCACCCCGACGCTTTGGTCGTATACGGCGGCCGCGGCCGTGCAGCTCGGTCATGGGCTGCGTTCGATTCAATTGTTGAAACACTCAAAAGACTGGACACCGACGAGACACTTCTCGTCCAATCGGGCAAGCCTGTGGGCGTCGTGCGCACCCACCCCGATTCACCCCGCGTGCTTATCGCCAACAGCAACATCGTCCCCCACTGGGCCACCCAGGATCAGTTCGACGAGTACGAAGCCAAGGGGCTGATGATCTTCGGACAGATGACCGCCGGTTCGTGGATCTACATCGGCACCCAGGGCATCCTGCAGGGCACGTATGAGACATTCGCCGAGTGCGGCAGGATGGACTTCGGATGCTCTCTCAAGGGCAAGCTCTGCGTCACAGGCGGTTGCGGGGGCATGGGCGGTGCGCAGCCGCTCGCTGTCACGCTCGCCGAGGGGACTTGTCTCATTGCGGATGTTGATCTTTCAAGGCTTGAGCGACGCAGAGACGACCGATACCTCGACGAGATCGTCGACGGCCTGGACGCCGCGATTGATCGGGCTGTTGATCTCGCGGCACGCGGTGAAGCGGTTTCTGTTGGCGTGCACGCCAATGCAGTAGAACTGCTTGAGAGAATGCTCGAACGCGACATCACACCAGATGTGCTCACCGACCAGACCTCAGCACACGATCCGCTGCAGGGATATGTGCCAGTCGAGTACACCTTCGAGCAAGCCGCCGAGGAACGCGTCCGCGACGCGAAGGCCTACCAGAAGCTCAGCATCGAGTCGATGACAAGGCATGTGCGCGCGATGGTGGAGCTCCAGAAACGGGGCGCGGTCGCGTTCGACTACGGCAACAACATCCGCCAGCGGGCGCTCGACAACGGATTCGATGACGCTTTCGCGTTCCCTGGGTTTGTGCCCGCGTACATCAGGGAGCAGTTCTGCGTCGGGCGCGGCCCGTTCCGCTGGGTCGCTCTATCGGGTGACCCGGTTGATATCTACAAGACCGACAAAGCGCTTCTCGATCTATTTCCGAAAGATGCGGGCCCTTACGGCGAGCGGCTGCACCGCTGGATCCTCGGTTGTCATAAGAACCCGCAAGCCCTCCTCGCCGGCAACTTCGAGAAGTGCGAACCAAGATTCGGCTGGCAGGGGCTGCCCTCGCGCATCTGCTGGTTCGGGCTGGGTGAACGCGACAAAGCAGGCTTGAAGTTCAACGAGATGGTCGCCTCAGGCGAACTCTCGGCGCCGATCGTCATCGGACGCGACCACCTCGATTGCGGCTCGGTCGCAAGCCCGAACCGCGAAACCGAGGGCATGCTCGACGGATCAGACGCGATCAGTGATTGGGCGCTCCTCAACGCGATGGTGAACGTTGCGTCTGGATCGAGTTGGGTCAGCCTCCACCACGGGGGCGGTGTCGGCATCGGTTTTAGCCAGCACGCAGGGCAGGTCATCGTCGCCGACGGAACCTCAGATTCCGCAACGCGTATCTCGCGGGTACTCGCGAACGACCCGATGATGGGTATTTTCCGACACGCCGACGCGGGGTACGAAACCGCGGCTTTGTGCGCCAAAGACCAAGACGTCGACATCCCGATGCAATAGCCGGTTCTCTGGTACGCTCCGCGCAATGCGAACTTTCTTTGCACTATTTTTGCTTCTTGTTGCCTTCCTCACTCCAGCGTGCGCGCATCGCGCCGACTGGGTTCGAGCCAACAATCCGTTATCAACCCCACCTGAGCCGGTTCAGGAGTTTCGAGGCTTGTGGGTCGCGACCGTTGACAACATTGACTGGCCGAGCGCACCGGGACTGAGCCGGGCAGAACAGAAAGCCGAAGCAGTTCGGATCCTCGATCTTGCTGTTGAACTCAAACTCAACGCGATCGTGCTTCAGGTCAGGCCCTGCGCCGACGCGCTGTATCGATCATCTTACGAACCATGGTCGGCATTTCTGACCGGCGAACAAGGCAAGAACCCTGGCTACGACCCGTTGGCCTTCTGGATCGAAGAAGCCCACGCCAGAGGACTCCATCTGCACGCGTGGATCAATCCCTTCAGGGCGTGGCACCCCAAGACTCCTGGAAGCCCAGCTAAGAACAGCATCGTCGCAAAACGACCGCAGTTTCTCCTTGAGCACGGCGAGTACTACTGGCTCGACCCTGGTGACAGCAACGCCAGTAAGCTCGCCCTATCCGTCATCAACGATATTGTGCGGCGGTACAACATCGACGGCTTGCATGTTGATGACTACTTCTATCCCTATCCGATCGAAGGCGTGACGTTTGACGACAGCAGAACGTATGGTGCGTACCTCGGGACAGGTGGAACCCTCGACCGATCGCATTGGCGCAGGCTAAATATCGATCGCTTCGTTCGAGACATGTACGCGAGCGTCAAACGGCAGCGTCCCGAGGTGCTTGTCGGAATCAGCCCCTTTGGGATCTGGAGACCAGGTCACCCAGAGGGTGTTGTCGGGTTTGATGCGTACGAGGGGCTCGCCGCCGATGCCAGGCGGTGGCTCCGCGAGGGTTGGCTTGATTACGTATCGCCCCAGCTGTACTGGAAGATCGAATCAGAGGGACAACCATTCGAGCCGCTACTCGACTGGTGGACCATGAATAACCCGGCAGGTCGTCACGTCTGGCCCGGGATCTACCTCACACGAATCAAAGCAGACGGTGGCTGGGCACCAGATGACATCACCGGACAGATTGAACTGCTCAAGTCACATCCAGATGCGAACGGTTTCGTGCTCTTTTCAGCAGTTGGCAATACAGAGAATCGCCAGGGTATCAATGACGCTCTCAAACAGACTCTCGCTGATCATGCGAATATCCCAGACTCTCCCTGGTTAGCAACAAATACGACTCGATCACCAGAGGTCAGTATTACAACAGCGACTGGTTACTCGCAGATTTCTGTTTCCGCTCTTCCGCGTAAAGCAGAAGGCTGGATACTCTGGACCAGATCTGGAGAAGCCTGGAATCCACGTGACTTGCCATCAACAACAACCACTGCAACCGCTCCTGATTATCAGGGAGACGATCCGATCCTTGCAATAGCTGTCCAACCGATTCATTCAGGTGGAAGACGCGGCTCGCCGGTCGTCTATCAGCGCGTAATTCCCGCACTTGCGCAGCCAGCGGCCTCATCAAAGACCGAGTGAAGCAACCTTTGCTGCCCCGCGGGCTGCGTGATAATCGTCTAGCCCGTACACGATCTTCGCATCTGGCTTTGCGAGTGATGACAATTGGTCATGGACGAATGCCGCCAGCTTTGTATCGCGAAGCCTGTATCCAAGGCCGCCAACGAGCGCGATCGCGTCCGGTCTGTACATCACATGAATTATCCGAATCGCGCGGGATAACGCGAACAGCGGCGCGGGATCATGATCGAATGCCTGCGCAGGTTCCAAGATGTCTTTGCCGAACCTTTCCTGCAGCGCAGAGGCGCCTATGTACGCTTCCAGACTGCCACGCCCACCATCAGGTCCCGTGGGCGAGTTCTCGCCCAAGGAAACATCGATCTGCCCGATATGCCCGGCACCACCGTCCGTGTGAATGACTGGGACACCGTCATCAAGTACCGCCATCCCCACTCCCGCACCGATCGACAATACCGCGACGCGCCCTGAAAGACCGAGTCGTTCGATTGCGTCGTACGAAGCCGCTGCAGCATCGGAAGTCATGACAAAAGGCAACTTTCCAAGGCCCAGACGCTCAACGAGCGTATCGACTTGAACTCCCATCAAACCAGGCACGTTAGCTGCGTACTCAATATATGTACCACA
>WUAK01000090.1 GCA_009827205.1 Phycisphaeraceae bacterium
GGTGTGGATGGGAATCGTCGGGCTCGCCGGGCCCGGCGGGGAGGCCACGAAGAGCGTGCTGGGATGGTTGCCTGGCTGGGGCGTGCTGCAGAATCCAGATCCCGAAGCGAGTGGCGCCGAGGTTTTCAGGCCCCTGCTGCGAAGCGTGGTGCCGATGATCGTCATCTTCTTTGTCGTGCCCGGGTTCGTGTACGGCCGGGTCGTGGGGACAATGAAGAACGATGTGGATGTGATCAACGCGATGGCCGACGCGATGCGCAGCATGGGTCTCTATATCGTGCTTGTGTTCTTTGCAGCACAGTTCGTCGCGTTCTTCGGCTACTCTGGTTTGGGCCAGATCCTGGCCGTCAAGGGTGCCGATCTGCTGATCGCTATGAACCTTGATAATCCGTTGGTCTTCTTGCCGTTCATTCTTATGTGCTGCTTCGTTAACCTGATGCTGGGCTCAGCGAGTGCGCAATGGGCTGTGACTGCGCCCATCTTTGTGCCGATGCTCATGACCATCGGGTACAGCCCCGAGGTGATCCAAGCCGCTTACCGCATCGGAGACAGCACAACAAACATCATCACGCCGATGATGAGCTACTTCGGTCTGATTCTTGCCGTCGCGACGAGGTACAAAAGGGACCTTGGGATCGGGACCATGCTCGCGACGATGTTGCCGTACTCGATCGCGCTTCTCATAGGATGGACAATCCTGTTTTACCTATGGGTCTTTGTGCTCGGTCTGCCTGTAGGCCCCGATGCACCGACAACCTATACCCTCGCATCGCCAACCCCTTCTGGGTAGGCTTGCGGTATGAATCCACACACCTATCTTCGCTCAGGACTGATCTGTTTCCTTGTCTTCTGGTCTGGATTCGCGCACAGTCTCGACGACTCATGGGAGTTGCTCCGCGCGAATGTCAAAGAAGCCTCACCGCTTGCACAGCGTGCCGCTGCATTTCTCTATGAACACCGTCCCGAACGTGATGCTGACATCGATCCACTGATTCTGATCGATAGTGTTGAATTGGCGATCGAGGCGCGTGAGGAATTTCCGTGGGCTCAGGCTGTGCCGGAAGATGTCTTCTTTAATGATGTCCTGCCTTACGCGGTTCTGGATGAGACACGCGAGAGCTGGCGACCAGAAATGCTCGACCTTTGCCGACCCATCGTCGCTGAGTGCTCAACCGCCTCTGAAGCTGCGCAAGCGCTTAATCGTGAGTTGTTCAATCTCATCAACGTCCACTACAACACCGGACGGAAGAAGCCTAACCAGAGTCCTGCGGAGTCGATTGCACAGGGGCGTGCGACTTGCACAGGACTGTCAATCATTCTTGTAGATGCCTGCCGCTCTGTGGGAATCCCCGCCCGTGTAGCTGGTGTTGCGAGTTGGCATGACAAACGGGGCAACCATACGTGGGTTGAGATCTGGGACAACGGCTGGCACTTTCTCGGCGCCGACGAGTACGACGCCAAGGGTTTGAACCGGGGCTGGTTTATTGGAGACGCAAGCCGTGCCGTTGCAGGCGATGAAGAACACGCTGTCTGGGCTTCTTCGTACAAACGAACCGGTCGGCATTTCCCGATGGTCTGGAACCGAGGCGATACGACAGTGCACGCGGTCGATGTCACATCCCGCTATGCCCCGGAGCACGCAAGCAAGAAAGCAGAATCAGAACAAGGTGAGGGCCGAGTCAACGCTCAGCTCTATATCCGGGTCTTTGAGACTCGGGGTGGAGAGCGCATAGTGGC
This sequence comes from Phycisphaeraceae bacterium, assembly GCA_009827205.1. Taxonomy (GTDB): domain Bacteria; phylum Planctomycetota; class Phycisphaerae; order Phycisphaerales; family UBA1924. The sequence goes on from WUAK01000090.1 coordinate 1,738, forward strand.
AAAGGTGTTTGAGGATGGCCGTGATCGAGCCAGTGCCGTTGTCACAAAGGCCGGCACAACGGATCTGAACGACATGCCAACTCTCAGCTTGAATAGTAACGATCGCTCAACTCTGCTCATCGAGTATGAGGGCATAACCCGGCACCACATCGTTTCAGCACCAAGCACCGGCACAGAGACTCTTGAGCTCATCTGGGATGAACTTGGTCTCAGCAAGACTGAAGCAGAAACAGCTTTGAGTCGTCTTTATCAAGAACAAGTGGATTCGATCGCACAGTCGAGTGGAGCCAAGCTCGATGCCGGAGAGTTCAGCACCGGTGACCACACAATGAAGATTCTTGAGAAGTCGTTCGGCGCCGAACCATCCGACGGCTACAGCCTTTGGATCTCCATGCACGGCGGTGGTGGGGCGCCAGCTGAATTAAACGACCAGCAGTGGCAGAATCAGATCGGTTTGTACGAGCTCGAAGAAGGGATCTACGTCGCGCCCCGGGCTCCCACGGACACATGGAACCTGTGGCACCGAGCTCACATTGATGATCTCTTTGGTGAACTCATCGAAAGCATGATCGCGACGCGCAACGTCAACCCTGACCGGGTTTACCTCATGGGATATTCAGCAGGCGGCGACGGAGTCTTCCAGCTTGCACCACGGATGGCAGATCGCTTTGCAGCGGCGGCGATGATGGCAGGTCATCCCAACGAGACCAAGCCTCTAGGTTTACGAAACCTACCCTTCGCGGTGCTCATGGGGGCTGAGGACTCTGCGTACGACCGAAACAAGAAGGCACGGGAGTGGGAGGACGCTCTCAGAGTGCTTCGAGAGAGTGACCCTGGTGGGTACGTGCATGAGGTTCGAATCTATGAGGGGCTCGGTCACTGGATGGAAAGACGCGACGCGGAAATCCTCCCTTGGATGGCTTCACAAACCCGAAACGCCTGGCCGAAACGTGTGCTCTGGCATCAGGATGATGTGACTCACAATCGATTTTACTGGCTCGCAGTGACCCCGGCGGACGCCAAGCCGCGTTCTACTATCGAAGCGGTCGTTGAAGGCCAGACGATATCTATCACTGCACCGGATGATCTCCAAGCTATCAAGCTTCGGCTCCGGGATGAGTTGATTAATCTCGACAAGCCGATCAGTGTGATGGTAAACGACCAGGTGCAATATGAAGGGCTAGTTACAAGATCAGTCAATGCAATGAAGCAGTCGCTCGAAGAAAGGCTCGATCTACGTACCGCTTCTACGGCGGAGTTGCTGCTTGATTGGGGTAACATCGATACACCCTGATCACAGGCTTACTTGCGTTCGTGACTGAAATACTCATGAATCAGCCGATGGGCCAACGCGGCGAACACTGCTCCAACGGCGTACCACCCGAGATCCTGAATGTGGAACACCCGACCAAGTACCCATTTTGAGAGCGGAAACTCGGAGGCCAGCCATGCTGGAAATGGGGTGAGTTGCAGAAACTCAACACACCACCCTGTCGCCATCGCCGCGATACACACTCTCCTGACTGGGAGCCGAGGCAGCAAAGCAGCGATGATCCAGTAAACCAATGCACACCAGAGTGTGACCCCAGCAGGCTTCGCCAAGGCAGGAGACAACATCCCTGATCTGGATGTGAAACCAGCACCAAGCGTAAGCAATGCCATAATGGCTGCAATGGGTCTGTCCCTGCTGATGCCCGAGTGAGGTTGGTAGTTAGTGGTTGCCCGTTGTTTCACTGCTCGGTGCTACGGCTTCACTCCTGAACCTGGTTCACCAAGTCACGCAAAGAGACACAGAATTCAAGCCCGGCAGCCAATATTGCCTCTGCCGCACCATCCACCAAGAGTGGCATACCAAGCGGACATGCTGGTCGCCAATGGGCCCCGCATCCTCCGTCTTGTTTGCAGCGGGGCGTATTGGGCATGGATGGTGAAATCACCCTGGAAAATCTCGCCAAAACCGGCACCGGTACATCTGAAATGGCTCCAGAGTGCGAATGGATCGTTGACCGTAAATGGGTATGTGTGACAGTTGACGCAATCAGTGAAGCGGGTATTGTTTCTTCCATGAGTTTTCAGGCAGTCCATCTGCACCATTCCCATATCCACCACCCTCGGGTGTGCCGGCTGTGAGTATGGTCTGAAGGATTGCTGATCCCAGATGAACACGCCGGCTTCGAGCCGGCGTTTTTCGTTAAGGGATCCAACCCGAAACGAGCGTCGCGCACGAGGCCTTCAAGGAGCTTCGATAGATGACGCCTCTAGTCTCAGATAGTTCAGTCAGATTTGCGATTCCAAAGGGACGCATGCAGGAAGGAGTCCTGCAACTGCTCAGGGAAGCCGGGATCAGTATCTCGGCTTCGTCTCGGAACTACCGACCGACAATCTCGCTTGATGGATTCGAGCTCAAGGTGCTCAAGCCTCGGGCGATTGTCGAAATGCTTGACTCGGGTTCTCGCGACTGCGGCTTTGCCGGCGCCGATTGGGTAGCCGAAGAGGGAGCGGACATAGTCGAGCTCCTGGACACAGGTCTAGATACTGTTCGCCTGGTCGCCGCTGCTCCTGAATCTGTGCTGGAAGGCAACGATCTTCCGGCAAGACCCCTGATCGTTGCATCAGAGTACAGCGCTCTCACTGAGCGATGGATCCGAGAACGCGGTCTCGATGCGTCGTTGCTCCGATCATACGGAGCTACCGAGGTGCTGCCCCCAGAGGACGCAGACTGTATCGTCGACAACACGGCGACCGGCTCCACGCTTACCGCGAACAACCTCACGATTATCGATGAACTCATGGTATCGTCCACTCGCCTCTACGCGTCCCAGAGGGCGATGGAGTGCCCACAGAAGCGTGAGATGATCGAACAGCTCGTCTTGATCGTTCGAGCTGTGCTTGAAGCCAGAACACGTGTGATGGTAGAGGTCAACGTCTCATCCGAATGTTTGGACGCAGTTATTGAAACACTGCCTTGCATGCGTGAACCGACGATCTCCCGGCTGCGTTCCGAATCAGGATTCGCGATCAAGGCCGCGGTTCCACGGGCGGAAATGGCACGGGTGATTCCGGCAATCCGCCGAAATGGTGGCACAGACATTGTTGTCACAACACCGGAGCAGATCGTGCCATGACGAGTACCGAAACACAAGTGGCCGATACCCCGATTCAGCCTGCCAACCGAATCACAGGGTTGTCGCCCTATCAACCACCAGCAAAGAGCCCATTCATTGAGATTACACTCGATGCCAACGAAGGCCAGGCATGCAAAGCTGCGCTGGAGACGGTCTCAGCGTCACTATCTGAAGATGTGATTCAACGCTACCCGAGCACCACAGAACTCGAGATTGCTGTAGCATCAATCTACAGTATTGATCCCGCGCGGGTGGTCGTCACAAACGGCGCCGACGACGCCATCGATCGGGTGTGCAGGGCAGTGCTAGAGCCCGGACGCGAAGTTGTTATACACCAACCAACGTTCGAAATGATTGAGCGTAGTGCACGTTTAGCCGGAGCGGATTGCCGATCGGTTTCATGGCTTGGCGGGGCATTCCCAATCGACAATTTCGTTGATGCAATTACAACTGCTACATCGCTGGTTGCGATCGTCTCTCCCAACAACCCAACAGGTGGTACTGTCTCGCTACCAAACTTGCTCAAGGTCGCCCGTGCGGCGAAACGGGTTGGGTCGCTTGTCCTTGTGGATCTTGCATACATCGAGTTCGCAGACGAAGACCCAACAAACGATCTGCTCGAAGAGCCCAACGTGGTGGTGATCCGTACTTTCTCTAAGGCGATGGGACTCGCGGGAGCAAGAGTCGGCTATGCAATGGCTGCACCCGAGGTTGTCGGATGGCTTCGTACGGTTGGCGGTCCTTATCCTGTGTCGTCTGTTTCTGCAGCACTCGCGGCCGCTTCGCTTGCCACTCGTACAGAACAGTCAGCCTATATCCGCACAGTACGATCCGAGCGTTATGAACTGATTGCAGCATTGCGTGAATATGGATGTAGTGTATTAGAATCCGAAGCAAACTTCGTCACCGCTCGGTTCGCTGATTCAGTGTTTGTGAAAGACGCACTCGCGGCGCTCGGAGTATCGGTCAGGGCGTTCGAGTCTCGTCCAGAACTTGCCGGTTGCCTTCGCATCACGCTGCCTGGCGATCAGCAAATATTCAAGCGGCTACTGCGTGCACTGCAAACCATCATGACCCCTGAGGCAATCCTGTTTGATCTCGATGGTGTGCTCGCCGATGTAAGCGATTCCTATCGCAAGACTATTATCGAAACCGCCCGCACGTTCGCGGTCTCGGTCACATCGGAAGATATTGAACAAGCCAAGCGAGCCGGTGATGCGAATAACGACTGGCTGCTGACCGCGAAACTCATCCAGAACCGTGGAGTGCCGTGCGAAATCAATGATGTTGTCAACCGGTTCCAGAGATTGTACGAAGGAACAGATGACTCAGAAGGTCTGCGCGAGTCTGAGCGGCTTATCCCAAATAGATCATTTCTTGAGAGACTAGCCTCACGGTTTACTCTGGGGATCGTCACAGGGCGCCCTCGGGATGAAGCAGAATGGTTCCTCAAGCGTGCTGGCATCCGAGAAGCTTTCAAGACACTCGTATGCATGGAAGACGCGCCAGCGAAGCCATCGCCAGCACCAGTACAAGCGGCGATGCAAAAACTAGGTGTCCAATGTGCCTGGATGATCGGCGATACCCCAGATGACATGACATCAGCAAGGAAGGCGGTTGTCCTACCCATCGGAGTCACTGCTCCGTGTGACAACGCGATACAGATGCGTGAATCCTTGTACCAGTCTGGTGCCGCAGCAATTCTTGATGACGTTTCACAGATCGAAAGGATGGTCCAATGAAAGCACGTACCGCGGCTATCCACAGAGAAACACGAGAGACGAATATTGAACTTGAGCTCAATCTCGATGGCGCCGGTAATGCGACCATTGAGACTGGGATTGGGTTTCTCGATCACATGTTGACTGCACTTGCAACTCACGCCAGGATCGATTTATGCCTCAAATGCATCGGTGATCTCGATGTAGACGACCACCACACAGTGGAAGATTGCGCGATTGTCCTCGGTGATGCTGTTGCTAGCGCACTAGAGGACAAGCGGGGTATTCGTCGCTTTGCCTCTGCGTATGCACCATTAGACGAATCACTTGCCCGGGTGGTCATCGATGTATCTGGCAGACCGAGCGCTTGTGTTGAGCTGTGCCTTCGAAGAGAAATCATAGGTGCCGTGGCATGTGAGAATATAGGGCACTTCTTCACGTCGTTCGCGATGGCCTCAAAGATGACCCTGCATGTGGACGTGCTGCGTGGAGAGAATGACCACCACAAGGCTGAGGCGGCCTTTAAGGCGATGGCGCTCGCGTTGCGCGAGGCCATTGCGATCGATGGCAATCCTGATCGCATCCCATCTACCAAAGGAGTGCTCTGATGGAGCCTGTGGCAGTTGTCTCTACCGGTGTTGCGAACACCGCCTCGGTGATAGCGGCGATAAATCGTTGTGGCTTCGAAACCGTACTCACCGACGATGTTGGAACCGTTCGTGATGCAGAGCGAGTGGTACTTCCCGGAGTTGGCTCGTTTGCTGCTGGAATGTACCAACTGCGTGCGAGTCGTCTTACTGAAGCTATCCGTGAAAGAGTAGAGGGGCAGCGACCACTTCTTGCTATTTGCCTTGGATTGCAGCTTCTGTGCGCTGAATCTGATGAGTCACCCGGTATAGACGGGATAGGTGCAATAGGAGAAAGAGTACGGCGTCTTCCAGAGAACCTGGCTGTTCCTCAGTTCGGGTGGAACAAGATAAACGCTGAGAATTGTGAACTGCTTACCAGCGGATACGCGTACTACGCGAACTCATACTGCCTCACCAGCGTGCCCGATGGTTGGGCTGCCGCTACCACTGTGTATGGCGCAAGCTTTGTTGCCGCGATTGAGAGGGGGCCAGTGGTTGCGTGCCAGTTCCACCCTGAGCTCTCAGGCAGCTGGGGTAATGCACTGATAAAGCGGTGGCTCGTAAGAGATGAAGCGAGGGTGACATGCTGACCAAACGAATCATCCCATGTCTGGATGTCAAGAACGGGCGCGTCGTCAAGGGCGTTCAGTTCTCGGGACTTCGCGATGCGGGAGATCCAGTCGAACTGAGTGCGCGATATATGGACCAGGGTGCAGACGAACTGGTCATGCTCGATGTGTCCGCCACGCCAGACGGACGTGAAACCGCGGTCGAAACAGTGGCTGCCGTGCGAAGTGTGATTTCTATTCCCCTCACAGTTGGCGGCGGCGTTCGCACTCTTGCTGATGCAGAACGCCTCTTGAGCGCCGGGGCGGACAAGGTTGCAGTCAACACCGCAGCAGTATCGAGACCGGGCATACTAAAGGAACTGTCAGAGCGAACCGGTTCACAGTGTGTAGTTCTGGCAGTAGACGCAGCTCACAAAGCTGAACAGGATGGGTGGGAAGTTGTCATTCAATCGGGTACAAACCGCACAGGGCTTGACGCACTCGCGTGGGCGGAGCTGGCCGAGTCTAACGGCATTGGCGAAATTCTCTTAACGAGCTGGGACAAGGACGGCACCGGGGAAGGCTATGACCTGCAGTTGCTGCGTGAGATGTCGTCCCGCGTGAGAGTACCGATCGTCGCATCGGGTGGTGCCTCGTGTACAGAAGATTTACTTGCAGCTCTTGGAAATGGTGCAGATGCAGTCCTCGCGGCCTCCATCTTTCATGACGGTGTCACAACAGTGCAGAGAGTAAAAGAAGTGCTCGCCGAGAAGGGTGTGGAGGTGCGATTGTGATCATTCCTTCAATCGACTTGATGAACAACAACGCGGTACAGCTTATAGGCGGCGCTGAGAAGGCGCTCGATGCCGGCGATCCTCGACCGATTGCGGACAAGTTCGGGCTGGTAGGCGAGGTAGCTGTGATTGACCTCGATGCCGCGCTCGGACAAGGAACCAATGAGACTGTCATAAGAGAGCTCGTGGAGCGTATCCCGTGTCGAGTTGGTGGGGGCATACGGGACATCGATACAGCAATCAAGTGGCTTGATGCCGGTGCTCACAAGATCATTCTTGGAACCGCTGCACAACATGAGATTCTGCGGGACCTGCCCCGTGATCGCGTGGTTGCGGCGCTTGATGCAAAGCATGGTGAGGTTGTGACAGAGGGTTGGACCAAGAAAACAGGTACGGAAATAGAAGAGCGTATCGATGCACTCCAGGAGTATGTTGGTGGATTCCTGATTACCTTTGTTGAGCATGAAGGTAGGATGCAAGGAATACCACTTGCTCAAGTCGAGCGCTTGGTACATCGAGCCGGATCGGTCAAGCTCACCGTTGCTGGAGGCGTGCGTTCGCCAGATGATGTTGCTGCTGTAGATCGACTCGGTGCAGATGTACAAGTAGGTATGGCGCTGTACACCGGGGCATTTGATATTGCAGAAGGGTTTGCCGCTCCGCTTCGATCGGACAGGCCGGATGGGCTGATTCCAACTGTCGTCACAGATTCAGCTGGGAGGACACTGGGGCTGACCTACTCCAGCCTTGAATCGATCAGGATTGCTATCGAAGAGAGACGGGGTGTCTACTACTCACGCTCCCGAGATGAGATCTGGCGCAAGGGCGAGTCGAGTGGGGACAAGCAGACACTCCTCGGGATGAAGGCGGACTGTGACCGTGATGCTCTTCGTTTCATCGTCCGTCAGGAAGGAGGCTTCTGTCACCTGGGTAATGACACCTGCTTTGGTGATTACAGTGGTATTGGCGCGCTCGATAAGACAGTTCGTAAGAGGATGAGAAGTGCACCAGCAGGCTCTTACACTCGGCGGTTATTTGATGATGCTGACCTGCTGGAGAGCAAACTCATCGAGGAAGCGAGAGAGTTAGCCGAGTCTGAAACGCGTCAGCACGCCGCGGCCGAGGCCGCTGATCTGATCTACTTCGCAACCGTGGCAGCAAGGAAACGGGGTGCAACGCTCGAGGACATCGAGACTTGTCTAGACAAGCGATCTTTGGCAGTAACAAGAC
>WUAK01000010.1 GCA_009827205.1 Phycisphaeraceae bacterium
AGGTCATCGGGCCGGAGTCTGTGCCGCTCGTACTGGACCGCGACGGCACCGGCGCCGCATCGCCGCTCACGTTCAATCTCAATTTCAACTCGGACGGCGACCAGGTCACCTCGCTCACCGACACAGAAAGCTCACTCTTCTCAACCTTCCAGGACGGTGTGCAGATCGGCACACTCAGCAGCTACGCGGTGGGGGGCGATGGCAGAATCTCCGGCACGTTCTCGAACGGGCTTATCCGCACGCTCGGCCAGGTCGCGATTGCTTCGTTTACTGTTCCAGAAGGTCTCGTCGAGCTTGAGCAGAATCTGTACCGCCCTGGTCCCAACTCTGGTCCAGCGATCATCACAGAACCCACACAGCTCGGCACCGGACGAGTCGTCTCTGGCGCCCTCGAAACCTCGAATGTCGATCTCGGGCAGGAATTCATCTCGCTGATACTCGCGTCGACCGGTTACTCCGCTTCGGCAAGAGTGATCCGCACGAGCGATGAACTCATCCAGCAGCTCCTGGTGCTCGGGCAGTAATGAGGAGGTGATGCGATGATCAATGTCACCCGACTCAACGGCCAGGCGTTTGTCCTCAACGCCGACCTGATCAAGACCGTCGAGCAGAAGCCGGACACCATCATCACACTCGTCAACGGGGATCACATCGTGGTCCGAGAAGCGATGCGGGATGTTATCGAACGTGTGATCGAGTACGGCAGGCGGCTGCGAAGGCTCACACCCGTCGACTAGAACCCCAAATAAGCACCGATCCGCCCCCGGGCCCCCTCAAGCGGGACCCCGGAACCGTCGATCCTGATCTATAGGTAGTCGGCGACGGACCGCTGACGGGTAAGGGGCGATCCGAGTGGACATCGGAACCATACTTGGTGTTGCGGTTGCGTGTCTCGCGATCGTTCTCGGCGTTGTGTTCGGCGGCAACCCGCTGGCGCTCATCGATGTCGTCTCGGTGTTCGTGGTGCTCATCGGCACCGTCGGCGCGACGATCATCTGCTTCCCGCTCGCCAAGTTCCTAAAGATCCACACCGTGATCCTCAAGGCCGTCTTCTCAACACCGACCGACATCGTCGAGATCATCCTCGACATGGTCAAGTACGCCGAGCTTGCTCGCCGCGAAGGTATCCTGAGCCTCGAGAACATGGTCGACGAGATGAAGGACCCCTTCATCGTCCGCGGTATCAAAATGGCCGTCGACGGCACCGACCCCGAACTCATCAAGGAAGTCATGGACACCGAGCTTGAGGCGCTCATGGATCGCCACGCCCAGGGCAAGCAGATGCTCGACTCGATCGCCAAGTACGCACCCGCGTACGGCATGATCGGAACGCTGCTCGGTCTGATCTTCATGCTCCAGTCGATGAGCGATCCGTCTCAGATCGGCCCGAGTATGGCCGTCGCGCTCATTACCACGCTCTACGGCGCACTCGTGGCAAACCTGTTCGCGAGCCCGGTCGCCGAGAAGCTCGCAGCAAACGACGCTGACGAGGTGATGGTCAAGACGATCATCATCGCCGGCGTGATGGCGATCCAGTCGGGTGACAACCCGCGTGTCGTGCAGTCAAAGCTCGCCACGTTCCTGCCCCCGGAGGACCGCGATCGCGTCCTCGAGGCAGCCTGATCCGGGAGAATTGCCATGGCCAAGCGAAAGAAGGCCTCGGGCGGTGACATCCCGGAGTGGGTCGTGACCTACGGCGACCTCATGTCTCTTCTGCTCTGCTTCTTCATCCTCATCGCCGCGTTCAGCGAGATCAAGAAAGAACGCGAGTACCAGGAAGTCGTGCGCTCCATCCAGGAAGCGTTCGGTTTCCAGGGTGGTGTCGGACAGATTGAGACAGACTCTCCTCCCACAAACTCCAACATCAGCCGTATGGAACAGATCATCCAATCAACGGGCCAGGAGTCTCGCCAGAGCGAGGAACGCACGCCCTCGATCAACGGTCCCGACCCGACGACAGCGTACCTCGCTGAGGGTGTGAAGACTGTCGTCGGCACAACGATCCCGTTCGATGGTGGTTCAGCAGATATCTCACCCACGACCGAGGCGTACCTCGTCGAGCATGTTGTGCCCAAACTGATCGGGCGGTTCAACGTCGAGATCCGAGGCCACGCGTTTGGGCGCGACGACCGCGCCGCGGGCGGCAGTGTCGACGACATGTCATTCCAGCGCGCCAAGGCGGTCAAAGACTTCCTCGTCTCGCAGGGCATCGAGTCGAGCAGACTCGTGATCATCGCCGCGGGCAGCACGCAGCCGATCAGCACAGACGTATCAGACAGAAACGCGATGGGGCAGAACAGACGAGTGCAGATCATCCTGACAGAGGAACTGCCCTCCGACACCCATCCCGACCCGAATGGAACAAGTCCGAACGCCCAGTGAGGGCGAAGGCGAGTAGACAGCAAAGAGGTTTGGTCCCATGGCCGACGAAGCAAATCCAACCGAAGCAACAACCGAGACCGAGGACGCAAAGGGCGGCGGATCCAAGAAGATCCTGCTGATCGTCGTGGCGATCATGGTCATCGAGACCATCGGGGTCGGGGCGTTCCTGTTCCTGTCGGGCGGCGCTCCGAGCACCGCGTCGGCGGACCTCGTGGGCGACCCCGCCGACAGCCCGGACTCGCTCGTCGAGGTCCAACTGGTTGCTGATCGCTTCCAGAACATGCACACAGGCCGGGTCTGGCAGTGGGATACCGAGGTCTTCGTGCAGGTTCGCAAGAAGGACGCCGATCGTGTGAGCGAACAGCTCGAACGCCGCAAGGCCGAGATCACCGCCGGTGTCGGCGAGCTCATCCGCAAGGCCACGCATTCTCAGCTTCGGGAGCCCGAGCTCCAGACTCTCAAGCGCAAACTCGCGACCTATCTCGAGGAGGCTTTCGGCAAGGACGCCGAGAACGAGCCACGCGTCGTCAGTGTTCTGATCCCGAAACTCCGCGGCGCGCCAGCCGACTTCTAAACACACATGCTCAGCCGGTGCGCAGACTTTGCGCAGCAATCTCGCGCAGAACCCGCGCGGATGCGCAGAAATGTATGGGGCGCACCGGGTGACTGCCGATGCTGGCTCCTAGCACCGGGGCGGTGCGCGCATCGACGGAGTCGAGCATGACAGACGAGCAGGAATCCTCACAGAATCCGACCGAGCAGGACGCCCAGTCGCAACCTGAGCCCGAGTCGCCGCAGCCCGAGCCCGCGGCCTCCGGAGGGGATGACCCGACGGACGATCTCGCAGCCGCCGCGCTCGCATCCGCGCAAGCCGCGATTGACTCGCTCAACGCCGAAACGGATCCCGCACAATCAGATGACGGGCAGTCTGCCGTTCCCCCTGCCGACCCGCAGGGCGGTCAGCCTGCTGGTTTCGACTTCCCCGACTTCTCTGCGAGCGAGAACGACTCGATGCCCAAGGGCATGGATCTGCTTTCGGACGTGAACGTCGATGTCACGATCGAGCTCGGCCGCACGCGGATGCTCGTTGAGGATGTGCTCAGGCTCGCCGAGGGCGCGGTTGTCGAACTCGACAAACTCGCTGGCGACCCGGTGGACATCTATGTCAACCACCGCCTGGTCGCGCGCGGCGAGGTGCTCGTCCTGAATGACAACTTCTGTATCCGTGTCAACGACATCCTCGACGCGGACCTCGTGGAACAAGAGGCGTAACTCGATTATCCAGCGGCCGAGGATCGGCCCTGACCGCAAAAGCCAGGAAGGCGCATGGCGGCGAAGCTCTTAACTCGATTTACACTCGCCGCCGGGGTCTTTGCCTCGGCGTTCATGTGCGCAGCCCAGCCAACGCAAGAGTCGCGCCCGCTCGGCGCGCCCGCACGCGGCAACGGCGCAATCGACGGGATCACAGGGGGAACCGGGTCGTTCGTGACGACGCTTGCCTCACTCCTGGCGGTTGTCGGGCTCATCATCATCTGCGCCGTTGTCTACAGGTTCCTTGTCTCTAAGACAGGCGGTCTCGCCGGGCAGGTCGGTGCCGCGGGCAAATCGCCGGCGGGGATACTGAGCGTGCTTGGGCGTTACCCGCTCGGGCGCGGGCAGACGCTGGTCCTGCTCCAGGTTGATCGGCGCGTGCTGCTCCTGTGCCAGTCGGCTTCAGGCAGATTCGGGCGCACAATCACAACGACCACTCTCTCCGAACTCGCTGACCCTGACGAGGTCGCGTCGATCATCGCCAAGGCGAACGGCACAACAAACGAGTTCGAAGACGTGCTCACCGGATTCGAAGCAGAAGGAGAAGCGCCTGAGTTCGGCAGCGATGTCGAGGTTGTTGATCTCACCAAGCGACGCGGCAGCAAGCTCCTCTCGCTCATCGGTGGGAGAGCGTCATGACACGTGCCCTCGTCTTCATCCTCACTGCGCTGCTCGCGTTCACTTCTTATTCGATTCACGCCCAGGATGTAGAAGTACCGGCGCAGCCCGACACACTTCTTGCTCAACCCGATAGCTCGAACCCGATGGCGATCCTCTCGAGCGCCGGCATGATGCTGCCCGGCCAGGGCGAGTCAGCACCAACAGAAGACGGTCCCGTTGACGGCGGGGGCCTGAGCACCGCGATCAACGTGATGATCCTGCTCTCGGTCATCACGCTCGTGCCTTCGATCTTGCTCATGACAACGAGCTTTGTGCGCATTCTCGTGGTGCTGGGGCTGCTGCGTCAGGCGATCGGAACGCAATCCCTTCCGCCGCCGCAGGTCATCACTGGCCTAGCGATGTTCATGACGCTGCTCGTTATGGCGCCGACGTTCGAACGCATTTACGACGAGGCGCTCGACCCGTACCAGCGGGGTGAGATCCGGGATTACGACACGCTCTGGGACAACGCGAAACAGCCCATGCGGGACTTCATGTTTGATCAGATCGAAGCGACCGGCAACTGGTCGAGTCTCTACATGGTGCTCAACTACAGGGGTATCGACACGTCCGATCCGGGGTCGCTTACACGGGCGGATGTCGACATGATCTCGCTTATCCCGGCGTACATGCTGAGCGAACTCAAGGCGGCGTTCCTGATGGGCTTCCGTGTCTATCTCCCGTTCCTTGTGATAGACATGGTGATCGCATCGATGCTGATCTCGATGAGCATGATGATGCTGCCGCCCGTGCTGATCAGTCTGCCCTTCAAGCTGCTTCTTTTCGTACTCGTCGACGGTTGGCAACTCGTCGTGGGTGGTTTGCTCATGAGCTTTGCGCACGAAGGTGCATCTCCGAGGTTATCAAATGAAACCGCGATGCTGCTCATGGATCCTGTGGTGCAGACGCTTGCGCGCGTGACGTAGGAGTAGGGTGGTGTACGACGAATCTCTGATCTACATGGTCCGCGAGACCCTGATCCTGACACTCAAGATCATCCTGCCCATTCTCGGGGCGGGCGTGCTTGTTGGTCTGCTGATCAGCATCTTCCAGTCGGTGACTTCGATCCAGGATCAGACGCTCACGTTTGTGCCCAAGATCGTGGTCATGCTGGCCGTTGTTGTGTTTCTGACTCCGTGGATTGTCGCGAGGCTGTTCGATTTCACGTCGGACTTGTTATGGGTGGCTCTCCCCTAGGTGCATCATGCTGACGGTCGAGCCCATCTTCCAGCACGGGATCACGCTCATGCTCGTCGCCTTCAGGCTGGCGGGCGTGCTTCTATTCAGCCCCGTCGTCGCGGGCGCGAGCATTCCTAACGTCGCGAAGGTGCTGCTGATCGTCATGTTCGCAGCAGCGATCTACCCAGGGCTCACACCCGAGTGGCAGGCGACCCCCGACATGTCGCTTGTCACGCTTGGCCAGCTCATGTTCACCGAGACGCTCATCGGTGCAACCATCGGCTTTATCGTGACCATCCCCATTGTCGCGATGCAGCTCGCAGGTTCGGTCATGGGACTACAGATGGGCCTCGGGCTTGCCCAGGTCTTTAACCCCGAGATGGGCGGCAACTCGGGTGTTGTCGATCAACTCATGTTCTACCTCGCCGTGGCGATCTTTGTCAGTGTGGGCGGACTCGACATCATGTTCATGTCGCTCGTCCGTACCTACGAGTTCATCCCGCTCGGGCACATGCTGCTCGAGGCGACACCCATGGATGTGCTCGCGGGCCTCATGCACTCGGCGTACGAACTCGCGCTGCGGGTCGCCGCGCCGGTGCTGGCGATTATGTTCCTTGAGACGATCGCCAGCGGTGTGCTGATGAAGACAATCCCTCAGATCAACATCCTCTCGATCGGGTTTGCGATCAAGACAGTCGCCGGGATCTTTGGGCTTGTCGGCGCTCTGATCGCCATCGAGTCCGTGTTCATCGACGAGCTGCGTAACACGATGGTCACCATCATGGACTGGGTCACGCTCGGTGCGCCGACCACGGAGGTGAGCGGTGGCTGAAGAACTCGGCGAGAAAACCGAAGATCCGACCGGCAAGAAGCTCGCCGACGCCAGGAACAAGGGCAAGCTCCCAAAGAGCAAGGATCTCTCTGGAGCGATCGATCTGATCGCGGCGGCCATCGTTGTGCTCATGCTGGGGATGTTCGTCGCGGGCCGGATGGCTGGACTGCTCGAGCGGTCGCTCGGGGGGCAGTCTATCGGTCTGGGCAACCCGATAGACATCCTCGGTGAGTCTGTTCATAGCGCAGCGGTCGACATGGTGGGCACGCTCGCCCCAGTCATGGCGATTATGTTCATCGTCATCCTGATCTCGAACTTCCTGCAGGTCGGTCCGCTCTTTACCTTCGATCCGATACAGCCGAAAGTGAGCAGGCTCAACCCGATCTCTGGCGTCAAACGCATCTTCGGCATGCGCGGTGTGATGCAGACCGTGATGAGCATCGCCAAGCTCTCGGTTGTTGGCGTTGTTGTTGTCCTCGTCATGATGAGGAACGAGCCCAAGCTGGTCAGGCTGCCGCTGCTTATGCCCACGCAGGCAGCGATGGTCACGATCTACGTGCTTATCGAGATCCTCGCGTGGGTGCTCTCGATCCTGCTCATCATCGGCGTGCTCGACTACATGTACCAGAAATGGCAGCACAAGCGCGATCTCCGCATGACCAAGCAAGAGGTCAAAGATGAGGTCAAATCGCTCGAGGGCGATCCCGACATGAAGCGCAGACGCTTCAAGATGGCTCAAGAAGTCGCGATGCAGCGGATCGGTTCCGAAGTGCCCGACGCCGACGTTGTGGTGACGAACCCGACGCACTTCTCGGTCGCGCTCCGCTACAAGTCCGACTGGGGGGCGCCCCGCGTGGTCGCCAAGGGAGCAGATCATCTCGCGTTCCGAATCCGCCATGTCGCGTCGGCCAACAACGTACCGATTGTCGAGCGTCCGCCGCTTGCAAGAGCGCTCTACTGGGGCACACAGGAGGGCGACGAGATCTCTGAAGAGCATTACGAGGCGGTCGCCGAGATCCTCGCGTATGTGTACCGCCTCGACGGGACCGCGTCCGAGATGCGTCAAGAAGCCGGAGCACTGGTGTAACTAGATGGCAGACAAGCCTCAACAACCCGCTCTCGCCCCGTCGCTCCCGGCGTGGATGCTGCGCATCCAGCAGTACCGCTCGCTGTTTGTCCCGCTTGGCTTTGTCCTCGGGCTGATGGTCATCCTGGTCCCGCTGCCCCCGATGGGCATGGACATGCTGATCGCGCTGAACATCAGCTTGGGTCTGGTCATCCTCCTGACGACGATCTACATGAACCACCCGCTGGATTTCAGCGTGTTCCCCTCTCTGCTGCTCGCGACGACACTCCTCAGGCTCGTCCTGAATGTGGCATCGACAAGGCTCATCCTGACCGCCGACGCCTCATCCCCAGAGGAAGCGGTCAACGTCGCGGGTCACGTGATCGGCGCGTTCGGCGCGTTTGTCGCAGGTGATTCGCTCGCCGTGGGCGTGATCATCTTCCTGATCCTGATCATCGTGCAGTTCATGGTGATCACCAAGGGCGCAACGCGGATCAGTGAGGTCGCCGCGAGGTTCACGCTCGACGCGATGCCCGGCAAGCAGCTGGCGATCGACGCCGACCTGAACGCGGGCATCATCACAGAGGGCGAAGCCCGCCAGCGTCGCGAAGACATCCGCCGCGAAGCAGACTTCTTCGGCGCCATGGACGGTGCTTCAAAGTTTGTCCGAGGCGACGCCGTCGCGGGCATTCTCATCACACTCATCAACGTGATCGGCGGTTTCGCGATCGGCACGCTTGAGCGGGGATGGCCCGCGGGTCAGACCGCAGAGGTCTTCACCAAGCTGACGATCGGTGACGGTCTCACAAGCGCCATGCCCTCGCTGATCATCTCCATCGCCGCGGCTCTCATCGTGACCCGCTCAGGCTCAAAGGCTGATCTCGGCACAGAAATGACCGCGCAGCTCGGCAGCCAGCCTCGAGGCCTCTTCATCACGACCGCGTTCCTGACGATCCTCGCCGCCACACCGCTCCCAACGTTGCCGCTGCTCGTTTGTGCTGCGGTCTCCGCGATCGTCGGTTTCGCAATGATGCGGGGCGCCAAGATCATGGAGTTCAACGAGAAGCAAGTGGTCGAGGAATCAAACATCCCCGAGCCCGCGCCGATCGAATCGCTCCTGAAGGTCGACACACTCGAGCTCGAAGTCGGTTACGGCCTCGTCGCGCTCGTCGATACCAACCAGGGGGGCGACCTGCTCGAACGCATCAGCTCCACGCGCAGGCAGCTGGCGATCGAGATGGGCCTCGTCATGCCGCCCGTGCGCATCCGCGACAACATGCAGATCGATCCGACGAAGTACAACGTCAAGATACGCGGCGCAACGGTCGCGTCTGGCGAGGTCGTCCCGAGTCGCCTCATGGCGATGGACCCAGGCCTCGCCTCAGGCGAGATCGAGGGCGTCCGCACCGTCGAACCCGCATTCGGGCTCGACGCGTGGTGGATCGAGCCCAACCAGAAGCAGCGCGCCGAGACGCTCAACTACACAGTTGTCGAGCCTTCAAGCGTTCTGGCGACGCACATCTCCGAGGTCATCAAGCAGCACGCAGACGAATTGCTCACACGCGAAGAGGTCGGCAACCTGGTCGAGCAGCTCAAGGAACAAGCCGGCAAGCTCGTGGGCGACACGATCCCAGCAATCGTCGGCATGGGTGACCTTCAGAAGGTCCTCCAGTCGCTGCTCAAAGAACGCGTCTCGATCCGCGACCTCGAGACCATCGTTGAAACACTCGCCGAGTGGGCTCCCAAGACAAAGGACGTCGCGGTGCAGACCGAGTACGTCCGCAACGGGCTCAAGCGGTCGATCAGCCATCAGTACGCCACGCCCAAGGACGAGGGCGGCCTCAAGCTCAGCTGCGTCACGCTCGATCCAGGGCTTGAAGAACGCGTGCAGGGCTACATCGACCGCTCGGGTGACACCACGGTCGTCACCATGCCGCCAAGGTCAGCAACCGAACTGGCGGCCCGGGTGCTCGAGGCGATGGCGCCGCTCACCGCTGCCGGGCACGCGCCGATCGTGCTCGCCTCGCCCGCGGTCCGAGGCGTGATCCACCAGATACTCGAACCACATGTGCCGGGCATCGCGGTGCTCGGATACAACGAGATCGTTCAGGGCATCGAAGTCGAGTCTCTCGGCTACGTGACGTGGCCCGCGACCGAACCTAGGGCAGTCGGAGATCAGCAAGAGGTAGCAGAAGCAGGCGCAGGTTCTGCGGCTTAGGGCATGCACGCCCTGTCATTTGCTGCTATGCTCACGCCTGTCCGGCCGATCGGTCGGGATTGAGTTTGGATCAGAAGCGGGGGCGGCAAGGATGCGGCCCGAATCCGCGAGCCAGGGAAGGCGACCATGCCACTCAAGGTCTATCGCGCACGCACAATGTCCGAAGCACTGGCAGAGGTCAAGAAAGACCTCGGGGCCGACGCGGTCATCTTGCACACTCGCTCGTTCAAAACATCGGGCCTGCTCGGCCTGGGTTCGAAGAACATGGTCGAGATCACCGCGACCGACGACGAACCCACAGCCTCGAAACGTACTCAACGACCTGCAAGGCGAACCACCGAGCGATCGGCGACACCCGCTGCGCGTTCACTCTCTTCCGCGGCTGCGAGCAAGGCCTACGGCAAGCCCGCCGCTCCAGTCGCGCTCAGTCAATCCGCCTCGACCACACCAAAGTTCGAACCCGGTTTCACCTCAGAAAGCGATTCCGCGGTTGCTCTCATGGAGCCCCCGACACCTCCATCACACCCGGATCGCGGAATCTCGCAGCCCACACAAAGTGTGATGCCAGTTGCGCCCTCGCGTCAGGACAAACCTCCGCAGGATGCTTCACTCGAGGACGAGTTGCACTCCATCAAGCGGATGATCGGGCGGATCCTCAGCAGTTCAACTTCGCCTTCGACCGCGCCCGGATCGATGCCTGATGCGTTGTTCGAGCACTACCTCGCGCTGACCGAACAATCAGTCGCGACCGAGATCGCCGACGAGATCGTGGGCAAGGTCCGCGACGAGCTGTCCGCAGCCGAACTCGCTGACACTGAAATCGTGCGTGAGACGATGCTCAGGCAGATTGCCAAGCTCGTCCCCGCCGCGGGTGACAGCCCGCTCCCTCGCAGGCCCGCCGACGGTCGCCCGCTGACCATCGCGCTCATCGGACCGACTGGTGTCGGCAAAACCACGACCCTCGCCAAGCTCGCCGCGGTCGCCAAACTCCGCCACGGCAGGACAGTGGGGCTGGTGACGACAGATACCTATCGAATCGCTGCGGTTGAACAGCTCCGCACGTACGCCGACATCATCGGGCTCACACTCAAAGTCGTGAGTTCGCCCGCGGAGATGCGCCCGTCGCTCGAAGAACTCTCGGATTGCGATGTCATCCTGATCGACACCGCAGGGCGGAGCCAGCACGACGGCGATCGGTTGTGCGAGCTGCGCACGTACCTCGATGAAGCCGACCCGCACGAGACACACCTTGTGCTCTCGACAACCTCAGCCGAAGCAGTCATGCTGAGAGCAGCCGAGCGGTTCGCAGAGCTCCGCCCGAACCGGCTGATCCTGACCAAGCTGGACGAAGCCGTTAACTTCGGCGTCCTCCTGAGCGTGACTCGTAAGGCCGAGGTCAAGCTGAGCTATGTCACGACAGGGCAAGAGGTCCCGGACCACATCGAGGCTGGCAGGCCCGACCGGATTTCACGTCTCATACTGAGTGGGCCAGACGCGTGAGCATCGTTCCACTCCAGCACGGTGTTCGCGTGCGCGACGATCAGGCAACCCGCTTGCGCGCAATGCTCACGAGCGATGATCGCGCATCAAAGCCTGCCCCGAAAGATGTCGAAAGGCCCCGACCAAAGATCATCACGCTTGCCTCTGGCAAGGGCGGCGTCGGCAAGACCTTTACTTCGATCTCGCTTGCCACCGCGTTCGCCTCTTCGGGGCATCGCACGACACTCATCGATGCGGACTTCGGTGCTGCCAACGCGGACATCATGCTCGGGCTTGCTCCGCTACGCAGACTCGACGAGTGCTTCATCCGAGGATTCGCGCGTGGACACACGCTCCGGGATATTGCCATTGACTCGGGCGCAGGCTTCAGACTCGTGCCCGGACCGGTCGGCATGGGAAGGCCCCCAGCGAACGCCGACCGCCAGCGATTGCTTTCTGGTCTATCCGCTCTCAGCGACACGACAGATCTCGCGCTGCTGGACTGCTCGGCTGGTGTCGGTCCGAGCGTGCTCGAGATGCTCGCCGCGTCCGACATCGCGGTCATTGTGCTCACACCAGAGCCGACATCGATCGCCGACGCTTACGCGCTCGTGAAGTCGCTCGTGCGTTCGAAGGGCCCCGAATCGGCATCGAAGCTCAAACTGCTCGTCAACCAGGCGAGTTCGAAAGCGGAAGCCGAGCGCGTGCACCGGCGGGTGTCTGCTGTAGCCAAGCGATTTCTTGGTCTCTCGCTGCCCCTCATCGGATCGATTCCTCACGACAAAGCCGTCAAGCGCGGGATATGTGATCAACGCATCGTGCAGGGCGGCAAGCTGCGATCCTCATCTGGACGAGCTGCGAGGCGGATAGCAGAACAATTGTCTGCGCAGGTCAAAAGTTTGGATATTGATAGGTACACGTCTTGCGCGATGCCCGAAACAGAGGACGCAAGGTCGCGTCTCGGGCTCGTTCTGGACCGATGATGCGTGTTGTGAGGGCAACAGCCCGGCGCGGTGACATTTTTCTGCTCTGCGAGTGAAGTCTCGCGCCGTTCGGGACGATCCCGATCTCAGGAGTGGTACGGCTTGAGCACAAATCCTCACGAAACGCAGTGCTCAATGAGGCGGCTATCTGCGAGCACAATGGCGCTCGCGGGCTTTGTCGTCGCGCTGCTCGCCGGTATGCAGGCAGAGAACACGACCAGCAGGGTCATCGTCACAGCGCTCGTTGCGCTCGTCGCGTGCCACATAGCAGGCACGATTCTGGGGATGGTGATCGAACGCGTGCTCAACGAGCATCGGCTCGCTGTATCGAACGAGTATCAGCAAGAGCAGCAGGCCCAAGAGGAATCCTCGGTAGAGGACTCGGTCGTCCCGGAAGCGACGGAAGTAGAACCAGAGAAAAAAGCGGCGTGAATAAGCCGTGGAGCGCTGGCGGAGCGCGCGCGGAGTCCATATACTCCACCCCGTCCAAGGATGGACGCATTTTCGAGTGGTTCCGATTGGCTTTTCCGAGTCAGTCGCCTCGAGAGACAATTCGGCAATTTGCCGCGTGAGAGGTCAAGGAGCAGACCATGCCCACGACGAAGAAGGCATCGCCTTCCAAACGAAGCGCATCTTCCACAAAGAAGCGCACCACCAAGAAGAAACCAAAAGCAGAACTCCCAATCTCGGAGCGTCCAATCGAGGAGCTCTGGATCGACTACACCGACAGCCGCGACCAGGGGATCCGTAACTTCTTCATGGAGAAGTACTACCCGCTCGTGCGCTACCACGCAGAGCGTGTGCACGCACGCCTTCCTGACGAGGTCAACATCGACGACCTCATCCAGGCAGGCGTCTTCGGGCTCGCCGATGCGATCAACGCGTTCGATCTGGCACGCCAGGTCAAGTTCGAGACCTACTGCGCCCCTCGTATCCGCGGCGCGATCCTCGACGAGCTCCGCCTGATGGACTGGGTACCAAGGCTTGTGCGCCACAGGTCATCCAAGGTCGAACAGGCTCGCCAGAGACTCGAGACATCAACGGGCAGGCCGGCCACGCACGAAGAGATCGCAGAAACGCTCGGCGTAGACAGCGAGGAGTACGAGAAGATCCACCGCGACTCATCAGCGGTTGGCACGTTCAGCCTGACACGCAAGGCGTACCCGAGCGACGGCGACCGCGATGTTCGGGAGATCGATGTCATCCGCGATGACACCCAGCAGAATCCTGTTCGCAACCTCGAACGCAAGGACCTGCAAGACTTGATCACCAAGGGCCTCAGCAGAGCCGAGCGTCTCATTGTCATCCTGTATTACTTTGAAGGCATGACGATGAAGGAGATCGGCGCCACGCTCGATCTCTCCGAGAGCCGCGTCAGCCAGATGCACAGCTCGATCCTCGCTCGCGTCAAAGCGCAGGTTCAGCACCGCGTCCGCGAGCTCGAACCCGCGAGCTGATTGGCTCGGAATCCGAACGAATGCACTCGCTCGGCCCCATGCTCCGGGGCCGAGCTTGTCTTTTGCCAGCCGCCAGCGCACGCTATGGCATGACCGACGCCGTCGTCGCCCTCGGTTCGAACCTGGGCGACCGCAAATCCAGTATCCGGGCCTCACTCGCACGCATCGAGGAGTTGCCTTGTACATCCGTCGTACGTGTGTCTGCGCTCATCGAAACTGACCCCGTCGGGCCGATCGAGCAGGGCACGTATCTCAACGGGGCGTGTCTTCTTGAAACAGATCTGGACGCGAGAAAGCTGCTTGCAGAGTTACTCTCCATCGAGCGAGAACTGGGCCGTGATAGGGACAGAGAAGAACGCTGGGGGCCGCGCATGATCGATCTCGACCTGCTCGTCTTCGGCGATGAGATCATCAACGAGCCCGGCCTGACGGTGCCTCACCCGCGTATTGCGGAGCGGCTCTTTGTCCTCGAACCGATGAACGAGATCGTTCCGGAACTGATTGTGCCCCCTGGGCGTCTCACAGTGCATCAGCTCTACCAGAGACTGGTTCAGGCCGGGGAAGAAACGTGCTTGTAGCGATCGCAATTCTCAGCGCCGTTCAGCCTCTACCAGGCCAGGCCCCACCTGACCCCATCCCGATTCTCGCGCAGCTTTACGAAAGCAACAAGACTGGAAATTCAGCCGAGCTTGTCAGGATCACAGCAACGAATCAAAGCGATGAGCCGAGTGTCATCACACTGACATTCCGCATGTCCGCTGATGCTGATGAAGTGATGACACGTGTCGAGCTGCCCGAGGTCGTGTTCTATCACGATGGAGCTGTTCTCCGAGCCGAACGCATGGGTGAAGGCAACCACGCGGTGGTGTTCGAAACGCCTGCGCCTTACGGCTTCGCGGAAGCGATATCTCTCGTCGCCCCGGTTTGGCCGATGCCAAGACTCTGGACGATTGATGAGTTTGGATTGGTCACAGACCCAGCGCTCGGAACGATTGACTTCACACAAGCAACGCTCGATGGTTCGATGGCAACCCTGATCGGCGAAACGCCAGCGGGGGAAGTGTCCGTTCTCATCGATACGGATTCTCATTCGGTGATATCGCTCGAAGCACAAGTCCGTGATGGGTTCATCTCGTGCAGCTTTACCCCGGTCGACGCAGGCGACCCTGTTGCCTGGAACATCGAACCCGAAGGCCGATGGGTCGTGCGCCGGCTTGCGCAGCTCTCTCTGGCAGGGCCTCCGATCGAAACCGGAGTCACACTCCCAGACCTTGGACTGATCACTCCCGATTACAGCGGCATCTCACTCAGCGAGATACAGAGTCTCGATCAGATCCGCCAATCAGGCCCATGGGTCGTGCTGCTGATGCTGAAGGCAGACTCGACACCCGATGTCTATGAGCTCTCTGGAGAGGTCGCAAGGGGAGTCTGGTCAAGAGCCGCGACCGAGATCGCCGCTCTGGGGGCTGATGATGTCTCGAGATACTGGCTTGGCCACCGCTCGCTCATCGTGGCGGTCACGTCGGATCTGGACATCCTTCCAGATCGCGTTGGTGAGATCGTCACCAGTGCCCCGCCCGGCATACCGACGCTCATCAGCACCGAGCCCGAACTCACGCTCGACAGGCTCGACCGAGCATTGCCATTGACCGCGGTCCTCGTTGATCCCGCGCGTACTGTTGGGGCAGTTGTGCCTATAGAAAACGCCGAGACCGGGATCTCGGCGATTCTTGATGCGATGCGATCGTATACGAGGCCGTCAACACAACCTGAGGGTCCCGTGTTCAGTTCTGATTGATCAGCTTGCCTCGGCGCGGGGATGCGCGTCGTCGTACGCGGTACGCAGGCGAGAGGTCGAGAGGTGCGTGTAAACCTGGGTCGTGCTGAGCGACTGGTGTCCGAGTAACTCCTGCACGCTGCGCAGATCCGCGCCGTTGTCCAAGAGGTGCGTCGCAAAGCTGTGACGCAGTGTGTGTGGGCTGATCGAGGGATCGAGCCCGATCTGACGCAGGTACTTATCAAGTTTCCGGCGAACCGAGCGGCTCGATAGTCGCTTTGCGTGCTTGTTCAGGAACAGAGGCTTGCTAGCGCTGCCCTCGCTCCACGCCGCGACGTAGTGGGGGTCCTTCTCGGCGAGCTCGATGTAGAGCTGGACCGCGCCAACCGCGTGAGCGCCGAGCGGGACGAGTCGTTCTTTCTTCCCCTTGCCGCGGACACGCATGGAGCCCGCCTGCAGGTCCAGGTCATCGATATCGAGCGCAACAAGCTCACTCACCCGGATGCCGGTCGAGTAGAGCGTCTCGAGCATCGCACGGTCGCGCCGGCCGAGAACATCCGAATCGCTGGGAGCCGAGAGCAGTCGCTCAATCTGCTCGATCGTGATCGCCTTGGGCAGACGCTTGGACTGCCTGGGCGTACGTATGAGCGTCATCGGGTTGGTCGAGGTCAGCCCCGTGCGGAGCGACCACTTGTAGAAGCTGCGGAGTGTCGCGATTTTGCGCGCCATCGTCGCGGGCGAGTACTCCTTCTCGGCGAGATGCTCGAGGAAGCCGCGGATCAGGTCCGCATCGGCTTCGCAGATCACGCCGGTCAGTGTCTTGTGTCCAACAGTCCCCGCGACCGATCCGTTCCCACCGGCCTGGCGTTTCCCAAGCTCTGCCTGCTCGGCCTCGGTATCGATCTCGATCCCGGTTTCGGATTGCAGGTGCTCGATGTACTGACGCAGGTCTGCGCCGTAACACCTTGCCGTGTACGGGCTGAAGCGTCGCTCATCAACGAGGTAGCTTCCGAAGGTATCGGTGATGGGAAGTTGGGACATCGGTCGAGCTCCTTCTCGCTGACGATTCCGGGGCCTCATTGCCCCGCGGGTGCTGCTTCTCTCCCGAGCTGCTCGGCCCGGGAGGACCGTCAGCGGGATGACTCAGGACGCCTCGCTCGTGCAAGCCTGAGCCGCTCTTCGTCAAGCAGCCGGCCCACAGTCGCGTGGGTCACAAATTCGGTGTACAGAGGCATGCTCGCCATATACGTCTGCCAGCCGCGCGGAGCAGACGGATCACTCCGGCCCTCCGCGTAGTTGCGGATGTCGATCTGCACCGCGTGGTTCCGTGCGGCGTAGACCTTCGACACCGTTGCGATGGGGGACTCGAGGTACCGCTGCGCATCTGGCGCGTCGGGATCGGTCACGCTGCCCCTGAGCTCATCGATGTTGAGCGAGCCCGATCCGGAGATCGGCCCCGCGTGCAGAGCAAGGGTCAGCCCGAGCGTCGGCGGGTCGTACGGGTCGTACGCCGTAATCGTGCCGACGATCAGCCCATCCACACCGAGCGCGTCGGCAAGCGCCGACACCTCGCGTGGGCTGCGAAGCTCACGCAAACCCATCCCCCGCATCACTGCGAGTGACCTGTTCAGAGGCAGGCACGTTATACCCTCCACCTCAGACACAGCCTGCACAAGTGCATCCGTGACCCTGTCTGGTTGGAAGACCGTCGTGCCCGACTCGTTCGCTAGCGGCGCGACCGCGAACACCACTTCTCCCCGTGAGGAGTCGTAAGGCGAACGCAGCACCGCGGGCGGCGTGAGTTCTTGTGGTCCCTGGGAACAGCCCGGCACGATCGCCAGAACCAAGAGCCCAAGGAGTACGAGCATTTTCTCTGTACTTGTCATGGCGTCCTTGCCGCTTCAGCGCCCGGCGTCCGTGCCGAGCTGACCATTCGTGTTCGAAAAGCCGAGCCGGGCCGCTAAGCCCGGTTCGGTAATGTTCGTGCGATCAGTCGATATCCGCCGGGATCGGGAAGTCGGCGAAGTTCGTGTTGCCCTTGTTCTGCGATTCGTTCTGGTTCCGCTTGTTCGCGGTGCGGACGTTGCCGGGCAGGCCCACGTAAGGCTCACCCGCAGCGATCACTGCCTTGTTCGCACCGAGCGACCAGATGTTGTCCGTGCCCGAGCGGTTCGAGATGAAGAAGATCGTGTTCTGCTCGCCCCAGGTCGGCATCAGGTTGACCGCGTCGTCGGCGGTCAGGTTTGTTTCACCGGTGCCGTCGATGTTGGTCATCCAGATGTCGGCGCGCCTGGGCTGACCGCTGGTGTTGGTCGCAGCGAGCGGGACGCTTGCGTATGCGATGCGGTTGCCGTCCCTGCTCCACGACGGGTTGATGAGCGCGTGGTCAGAGCTCGAAGCGATCTCGGTCAGGTTGCTGGCCTCGTTGCCGTTGACATCGATCGACCATACGCTGAAGAGTCGCGAGCCTCGCTCGCGTGCACGCTGGAAAACGATGCGGTTGCCACCGTTGAAGCCGGTGCCGATCTCAGGGCAGAACTCGGGGAAGAGGCCGAAACCGATCTGGTGCTTGACCATCGGGTTGTTGACGTCGACGAGCCAGAGCTCCCAACGCTGGCTGACCGGACCGAGCCTGCTGTAGACCATCGTCTGGCCGTCAGGGCTGAACGACGGGTGCAACTCGTGCGAGGAGTCCTGCGTGATCTGGCGAGCCTGGCCGCCCTCGGCATCGATGACGTAAATGTTCCAGTTGCCCGAGCGGTTGCTCGAGAACGCGATGGTCTGGCCGTCGGGGCTCAGTGAAGGCATCACGTCGTGGCCCGGATCGTTGGTGATCTGGCTGACGACGCTCGAGTTCACGTGCTTGCGGTAGATGTCCGCGGTCTCGCGGTGACGGGTCGAGGCGAAGAAGATGAACTTGCCGTCGTCGGTCGCGACCGGATCGAAGTCAGCGCCGTAGGTGCTGAATGAGACGCGGTGCAGGTCGGCGGGGTCGTAAGCAGCGGGGGCGTTGGGGTTGCCCTGTGTCATGCTGCGACCCTCGATGCCGCCGAAGATGTCGATCGGTCCCAGCGCGGGCTCGGGTTCGGTGTCGCCCTCTTCGAAGAGGCCGTCCCAGATCGAGCCTTCCTGGTCCATCATGGTGACTTCGTATGTGTTGTTCTCGGTATCGGTGCCCTGAGCACTCGCGAGCGCTTCGGGGTTGGGCTCGTCTGTGGTGGACCAATCGCTGTTGTGGTCGTACGTGCAGCCGCCGGCGAGGCCGACCGCGGCGATGATGGAAACGGCGCCGATTCGGCGTGTCTGGGTCTGGTTCAGCATCTTCAGGCTCCGAGCAGCGACCGGCGACGAGCCGATCAGATTCGAATGAGGTTTCTCTTCACACATCCGCTGCTCCGCAGCACCGAGGCCGATCAGCCCGGGCGTCCTTTATCGGACACTGGCAGGCCATCTCATCGACCATCACCTCCGGCGATGTGCAGCAAATCGGACGTTGGATGGTCCGAGTTAAGACGGTCCAGAAAAATCGGCCACAAACGCGCCATGACCCGCGAATGGGTGTGCACAAGAGCACCCTCAACCCGGTGAGGGACTGGTCTATATCTGTTGTATAAAGGAAGGTCCTGCCAGAAGTTACGCCACACTACGGGCATAGATCACAGTCGGCGCATCCCCAGGCCTGTTCCAAGGCTGGGCCGCCCCGCGGGGGGTATCCATCGTGCAAAGGTGGTCGAGATAAAAGCGGAGTTGTGTATCTGAAAACTGCTCAAGGAAGGCTGCTGATGCAGTCGGGTTCCGATCGATGATCCTGGCAATCACCTGCGGACGCACGAGATTCGATGATTCCTCACTCGGCTTGGGATCTGGCTTCTCGGGGAAGCGGTTCTCGGCGAGGTCATCGAAACCGAAAAGCGTCTGCATCGCGGACTCCTGGCGCTTGGGGATACTGATTCAGATCAAGCGCCGGCTCCGCCGACCTGCTCTCGATTCGGTGAATCGACATCCCCGTCATGAGTGTGTAATCATTTAGGACCATGCCCGACACCCAGATCATCCCATCGCGCAACCTCGGCCGATCCGGCGATGCCAGCACCTGTACCCATGAAAACCCACTCGAACAGGGGTTTGCTGGCTCGATCGAGCCTGATTCGACCCTGATCGCGTGGGCAGGCTGGTACGACAGAGCCGCGGAACCAGCACTCGGTGTCTTCCCGTCTGACTTTCGCCTCTGGAACGAAGGCCTCGACCTGCTCAGGGAGCGGATCGACACCCTCGCGCCTGTCCTCGAAGAGAGGAATGCACGGCTCCTGCTCAGGCCCGCTCTCGGTCTCGTGCTTTCCGACCCGCACAGCATCTGGGCTCTCCTCGAGAAACTCCCTGCGTGCCCGATTGGCGTTCTCGTTGATCCGGTTGCGATGCTGACCCCGGAGATGATGGACCACGCCGAGGACCACCTGCCCAGGATGTTTGACAAACTCGGCAATCTCGAACGCTGCGAAGCCGTCGTCCTGTCAGGTGCGAACGTCCACAGCGATGAGAGGCTGACGCACCAGCCGCTCGACTGGTCGAGGCCCTTCGATCAGACACTGATCTCCTGTTGGCGTGAGTCCGCGTTCGCCCAACGCGGCGTGTACCTGCTCAGCGACGCGTGCCGGTCGCAAATCGCCTAGGCTTGCCGCGGAGCAAGAACATGACCACGACACCCGATCACCCGACCTTCGCACGCGTCAAAGAGGCCTTCCCGGATAAGAAGTTCCGGGCGACTGAATTCCGCGGCGACAGCACGCTCGTTGTCGAGCCGGGCGATCTGCACGAGGTCATGCAGTTGCTCAAGTCTGACGAGGCGTGCAAGTACGACTTCCTGTCCGACGTCATCGGAGTGGATTACCTGAACTACCCGGCCAAGATGCCGGGCCGATTCGGAGTGGTGTACATCCTCTGCTCGTACGAGCTTGATCTTCGCTTCTACGTCAAGACGTTCCTCGACCCGAGTATTCCGACCGAAGGCATCGAGGAAGACCCGGCGCTTGTTCTTGACAGCGTCACGGATATCTGGGCCGGCGCCGAGTGGACCGAACGCGAGGTGTTCGACATGTTCGGCATCCGCTTCAAGGGCCACCCCGACCTGCGCCGCATCCTGCTCTGGGAGGATTATCCCGGACACCCGCTCCGCACGGACTACCCCGTCACGGGTCGCGGCGAGCGCGAGATGTACAAGGTCGTCGACAGAACCGACGCCTGATCAGATCTCAG
>WUAK01000091.1 GCA_009827205.1 Phycisphaeraceae bacterium
TACGCGGCGACGCGATCCGCTTTCGAGAAGATCTCGACGAGGTTGTTCTCAGGATTCGATTCACCAAGGTTCTTACGCTGGATTGATTCCCATGCATTCTCGTATCGATCGGGGGCGCCGGGTTGACGCGACTGATCGGGCCAGTAGATCGGCTGCTCGAGGTGCCAGAGATACGTGAAGTGCAGCGACTCCTGCGCCGATGTCGCAACTGCCGAGGCAGCGACGAGTCCGATAGAAAACGCTCGTTTCATAGACCTCTCCTCCGAGCAATAAGACGCGCTTCGGTTACGGGCAGCCGGCGTTGTAGTTGGTAATCCAGGCGGTGAAGTCCGTGGGCGTGCACGACCCGTCGTCGTTCTGGTCGCACTCAGGAGCGTTGGTGTTGAACGCATTGATCCAGGCGGTGAAGTCGGTCGGCGACACGATGCCGTCCTTGTTCACATCAGCGGGACAGAGGTTGACGAAGAACTCATGCGTGACGGCGTTGCCGCGATCGGATTCCTCGTATGCAACGACGGTAACCGTGTTGATCCCGTGCTGGAGACCGAGGAATGCGAACTCCCAATCGAAGCGATTTCGCTGGACTGCCGAGGGGCGTGTCCTGCCAAACTCGATCGGATCGATCCCGTCTGCAAGGTTCAGCATCGCGACAACGCCGACAGTTGTTCGATCGGTTGCCTTGAAGTTGAACGTGGCGCCGGTGGTGTCGATCTCATCGGGCGCATCGACAAACTCGATGCCGGGCGGCTCGTTGTCGAGGTAGATGACCTCTCTGATCTGGCGGAATAACGGGTCACCACCGTCGTCACGGTGGCGGAAGACGTTGACCGTGATGTAGTTCAGCCCGTCTTCGAGCTGTGAGGCATCGATGACCTGTCGGTACGTGCCGGTCGAGTTTCCGCTGCCAAAGAGGGGTGAATTCTCGGTGATGAACTGCTCAAACCCGCCGAGGATGTTCTCCTCAACCGGGAACTCGAGGACACCGTTGTTGTTGAAATCCTCAAGGCCAACCGGGAAGTCGACACTGCCATTCTGGTTGAAATCGACGTAGCCCTGGTTGATTTTGAAGAGCGCATTGTCGTCGGTATCGGGGTCGAGCGCATCGGTCTGAGTTGTTGTGACCTGGATCTCGAATGTTGAGCCTTCGACGATATCGATATCGTTGATCCGCTTCTTAAAGAGCGGTAGGAACGGAAGCTCGGGGGGGAGTTGGCCCGTGACGTTGGTGATGTTCAGAGTCGCCGTAGGCAGAGCGGGGCTGTAGATCACAAAGCCCTTCTCGTGTGTTCCTGCAGAGGAGACGTTGTTGGGCACGTTAATCGTGAGTCGGCCCGTTCCATCAACCACGATGACCTCGGGGATGTCGTTGTTCGGATCGACCATGGGATCAGCGGCGTTGCCGGTCTGCTCGTGCAGGCGGGTGCCAGGCGCAAAGTTCGAGACCACGTTTCGGGTTTGGAAGCCCGGATCGCGACGGTCGCTGACCGCGACCAATGAGTTGCCGGGACCACCCCGCTGGCGGCGCTCGAACACGAACACGTCGTCGATGTTCGGTACGACCGGGTCGGTGTACGAAGTCACGTCGATGTCGCCTCTGCCGACTTCGTTGGCGAGACGGACAACATTCGTGATTGTGTCGTCTGGATTGCCAGTTGCGCGGTCGCGGCCGAGCGCAATCGGAACGCCGTTGCGGGGGCTGAAGTTGCCCGCTGGGCGAGTGATGCCAAGCTCATTGTGGTAGATGATGCTCTGCCCGGGGCGCATCAGGACGTAGACATTCATGGGGATGCCCATCTGCTGACGGCTAGGGTCAGCTGGGACAGAGCCGCCGTCACCGAAACTGCCGTTGTCGTGGCTGAAGACGTGGTTGACACCGAGCGTGCCGTCGTTGAAGCCATCGGTGTTGTCGAAGTGGCGGTCGAGCGGGTCCTGCCAGGTGCCGAAGCCGCCCGCGCCGATGAGGTTGCGGAGCGCACCTGCGCCGTCGAGATCGAGGGTGTCTCGGTTGCCGAAGAGATCACCCGATCGGATGTTGTTGTTTGGCTTGCGGATGTAGTTGTCGTAGACAAACCCGTTGCCCGCTGTCGACTCACCGAAGCTGTACGCGGTGACAATCTCGCCGCTCGGGTGCATCCAGTTGTTGTGGACGGCGTTGTCCCACTGCAGATCCCAGAACGACGAGGGGATGTGCTTGGCCGCGTCGAGCCGGAAGCCATCGACACCGATCTGCTCAGCGAGCCAGCGGGTGTGTCGCACGAGGTAATCGCCAGGCGTCTCGAGGATCGGATCACCGTTCATGACATTGAACGGGTTCCACGGATGGCGTGTGTAATTGATGTTCGCAGGGTTACGGAACGTGCCCGGGTTATTGATCGTGTCGCCCGCGAGATTGGTATCTGGGTAGAACCTCGCGTTGTCCGCATCGGGCAGGTTGCGGATCGTGCCCGCCGGGATATTGTTTGGATCACCCGCGGCGACCGGCTGGCGGATGAACTGCGTTGTATCAAACTGATTAATATCAACAAGAGCGACGAGGTCGCCGTTGAATAGGTCGTACCGTGGCGCACCTGGGTTCTCAGATTGCAGGTAGCCAGCATTCGTGAACGAATTGTGGAACTCACCCCAGTCGTCTGTAGGGGTGAAATCTCTTCCCACGGGTGGGTTGGCCCAGAAGCCGGGGTAGCCGCCTTCGATATGGAACCCTTGGTCCGCACGGCGGAAACCGTTGTGATTCATGATGAGGTCGATGTTGATGAGGCCATCTGCCTGGTGCATCTCATCGACAAGAGCGCGGAAGTCGTCTTCTGTGCCGTAGATCGTGCCGTCGAGGTTGAATCTGTCGAGCGGGTCGTACCCTGGTGACTTTGCCGCAGCTGGGGCAACCGTTGTGGAGATGGGCGGGAGCCAAGTTGAGCGGTACCCGGCCAGGAAGAAGTCGGGCACACGGTGTTCCATGTCGTTCCAGGGCATCTCGAACCACTGAAGCATCGGAGGGTACTGGCCCTGACCTGCCGCCTGTCCGGCGAGGATGCCGATTATCGAGGCGGCGAGTAGACGAGTCTGTGCACGCATTGGAAGTGCTCCTGCAAGCGTTTGATCATCACGAGATTCGCACAAAGTATACGGGGTGGGCGCATCGTTCCAAAGAGTTGAAAGAGTGATTTCTCGGCGTGTA
Organism: Phycisphaeraceae bacterium; assembly: GCA_009827205.1. GTDB lineage: Bacteria > Planctomycetota > Phycisphaerae > Phycisphaerales > UBA1924. The sequence continues at coordinate 3,176 of WUAK01000091.1, forward strand.
TACAGCGTAATACACGTCCAATCGCTCACAAAACAGCCTATAACATCCTTGCGGTGAATCAGTGTTTGTACATCCGCTCCCGGAGAATCTCAATGCGAATGAGACACGTCGGTCTGCTACTTGCCTCGATTCCCAGCCTCATCGCCCCTGCTGTCACGGCGCAGGTTGTTTCGGAATCGATCGGCGACGACATTGTCCGATTCCACGCCTCGGCAGAGGCAAAGGCGAACGCGTATCCCTCGTTTGCACTCCTCGATCCCAAGATGCCCGCGACCGGGGCGTCTCCAGAGGGCTTCGCTGTCGAACCCGACTTCTTCACCGATGAGCAGGGCCGGAATAGCTTCACCATCGAGATCGGCCCGGGCACGAGCCTCTACGGCACGGGCGAGGTGCCCGGCCCGCTTCTGCGTAACGGACGCAAGACCGTGCTCTGGAACTCAGACTCGTACGGCTACAAGGAAGCCACACAGTCGCTCTACAAGTCACACCCTTGGGTTCTAGCGGTGCGCGACGACGGTAGCTCGTTTGGTGTGATTGGTGATTCCACGTACCGCATCGAGATTGACCTGACAGAGGACATCACCTTCCACGCGGAGGGGCCCGAGTTCCCTGTGATCGTGATCGAGCGAGATTCACCGCTTGAGGTCGTCCAGACACTCGCAGAACTGACCGGCAAGATCCCGATGCCACCCAAGTGGGCGATCGGGTACCACCAATGCCGGTATAGCTACTACCCGGACTCGCAGGTGCGAGAGATCGCACAAGGATTCCGCGACAGAGACCTGCCGGCTGATGTCATCTGGATGGACATCCACTACATGGATGAGTATCGCGTCTTCCGGTTCGACGATGAGCTGTTCCCAGATCCAAAGGGGCTCAACGAGTACCTGCTCAATGAACTCAACTTCCACAATGTCTGGATGATCGACCCTGGGATCGGAGCTGAGACTGAACGCTTCCCGCCCGAGGGCTACAGCGTGTACGAGGAGATGATCGAGGGAGATCACGCGGTGAAGACCTCTGACGGCGAGATCTATCAGGGCGAGGTCTGGCCCGGTTGGTGCGTCTTCCCTGATTACACGCAGCAGCGGACGCGTGATTGGTGGGCGGGGCTCTACGAGGACTTCATGGCGCAGGGCATTACTGGAGTCTGGAACGACATGAACGAGCCGGCGATCTTCAATGTTGAATCCAAGACCATGCCAGAAGACAACGTGCACGCTGGCGACCCAGAGATGGGCGGAGGCGGTACGCACGCACGGTTCCATAACGTCTACGGCATGCTCATGATCAAGGCTACACGAGAGGGTGTTCAGAAGACGAACCCAAGCAAGCGACCCTTCGTCCTGAGCAGAGCGATTTACCTCGGCGGACAGCGCTACGCCGCGGGCTGGTCGGGTGACAACTCCGCGGACTGGTGGGACCTTGAGGGCTCGGTGCCCATGGTGCTGAACATGAGCCTCTCTGGATTCCCTTTCTACGGCCCCGACCTCGGCGGCTTCATCGGAAACGGCGATGCGGATCAGTTCGAACGCTGGTTCGGGTACGGCGTGCTCTTCCCGTTCGCACGCGGACACACAGCGGTAGGCAATCGTCAGAAAGAACCATGGGAGTTCGGCGAGGAAGTCGAGAACACCGCTAGGCAAGCGCTCAACAACCGATACATGCTGCTGCCCTACTACTACTCACTCTTCTATGACGCGCACACGAAAGGCTCGCCCATCACGCAGCCCGTGTTCTTCGCAGACCCGACGGATCCAGCGCTGAGGACTGAAGACGACCTATTCCTCCTCGGCGAGGGCCTGCTTATCAAGCCAAACCTGACGTTGCACGGCGATCGCGCTGTGACCATGCCAGGTGGGATCTGGAACAAGCTCAATCTCGAGGGCGCAGACAATCCTGACATCCCCGAGTTCTTCGTCAAGGGAGGATCGATCATCCCGACCGGTCCGGTGATGCAGTACACGAGCGAGAAACCGCTGAACCCGCTAACGCTGGTCGTGTCACTCGATGAGAATGGCAGAGCATCTGGCACGCTCTACGAGGACAGCGGTGACGGGTACAGCTACCAGAACGGCGACTACCTGCTTAGCACATACATCGCCGAACGGATCGGTGACCGTGTCGAGATTCGTATAACCGGCGCCAAGGGTGAGAGGAAGAGACCCATCCGTGACATGCACGTGCGTCTGTTGCTCGGTGACGGGCAGGAAGCATTTGGCTCCGGTCGGGACGGGTCCGAGATCACTATTGAACTGGACTGAGCCCCGAAAGAGCTAGGCGGCGCTGGTCTCACGCGTCGCGAGTGTGAGTACGTTCGTTTGCGTCATCTCATCACCCTCGAGCGTGCCGGTGCACACTCCGTCGGCGAGGACCATGATCCTGTCTGATAACGCAAGCAATTCTGGCATCTCGCTCGATACGAGCAGGACCGCAAGCCCCTTGTCCGCGGCTTCTCGGATCAGCTTGTAAACCTCTACCTTCGTTCCCACATCGATGCCGCGTGTCGGCTCATCGAGGAGCAGTATCTTCGTTTCTTCGCCCATCCAACGAGCGATGAGTAGCTTCTGTTGGTTGCCACCCGAGAGCTCTCCAGGCTTGCTCTTTGTGCTCGCTGTTTTGACCTGGAAGGCCTTGATCCGTTCCCGCACGAGCCGGGCCTCTTCACCGATCTTGCGGAGCCCAAACGGCAGTGACCAGCTGGCGAGCGCCGGCATGCGCGGAGCGACAATATTTTCATCGACACCGAGATCGAAGAAGAGCCCTTCGTGCCTCCGATCCTCTGGCACGAGTCCGAGACCCGCCCGGATTGACGCACGGGCCTTACCGATACGAAGCGGATTTCCATCGATGGTCAGATCACCGGTTGCTCTCGGATCGAGCCCGAATATGGCTGCGAGCAGTTCGCTTCGACCAGCGCCGACGAGCCCACCGATGCCTAGCACTTCCCCGGCACGAACCTTGAGCGAGACATCACGGAGCTTTCCGGGTGACGTGATCGACTTGGCACTCAGCACGACCTTGCCAGCGTGCGGGTGCTCTCCACCGACGCCGGCGGCCTCCTGCAAAGCGCTTGCTTCGTTCAGTTCGCCTTCGGCTTTCCCACCGGGTGTCACAACCCTGCGACCGATCATCTGCTCGACGAGGGCAGCCTCATCGATGTCTTTGACTTCATTCGTAGCAACGAACTTGCCGTCGCGGAGCACTGTCACGCGATCACAGCACGCGAAGATTTCACCCATGCGGTGCGATACGTAGATGATCGTCAGGCCCTGCTGCGCCAGTTCTCGAACAATCTCTCCGAGTCGATCCGCCTCAGCGATAGAGAGCGAACTCGTCGGCTCATCGAACACGATAATCCGTGGAGACGAGCCCCCCCGATCGGCGCCGTCTTCGAGCGAGGCGGCTATCTGGCAAATCTGCCGCTTGCCTGGGCTGAGTCTGCCCAGAGGCATGGCGACATCGATGCTCGGGTCGAGCTTGTGGACTAGTTCGCTAGCCCGTCTTGTCATCTCGTTGAAATCGACAGTGCAGACAGACTTCTTCGGCATGTCGTGTAGGCACAGATTCTCAGCGACACTCAGATTTGGGCACTGAGCGAGTTCCTGGTGCACGATGCGCACACCAGCGGCGAATGCGTCATCGATCGAGCCGAGCTTGAGCTGCTTGCCTTCGATCGCAATGTAGCCTGTATCTGGCTTGTGCAGACCTGCGATGGCTTTGCCAAGCGTGCTCTTGCCAGCGCCGTTCTCGCCCATCAGGGCGTGAACCTCACCTGCACGGAATTCGACCGAGACATCACTGAGCGCCTGCGTGATACCAAAGCGCTTTGAAACGCCCTTGACACTCAGCAGCACAGTTTCGTTTGCGATCGCCACGGCTTACATTCCTGAAACACAACCTGCTGGCTTCCACCAGTAGGTTGCCAAGAGATATATCAGTTTGATCCGGGTGCCCAGATCGTCCAGTTCTCAGCGAACTCGTCGACGTTCTCGCTCGTCACGATGTCGAACTGCGCGTAGTTGAACTCGCTCTCAGGGTCTTGCCCGTTGTGCACCTTGTTGAAGAGCATCATGACCGACTCGTAGCCCCACCCGTAGTACGGCTGACCTACAAGAACCTGAACCTGCCCCTTCTTGACGTACTCGAGTGGAAGCGGGAGCGGGTCCATGGATACGACCTTGGCGTTCTCGTAGATGCCGTCGAGCGCGTTGTCTGTGTAGAGAGGCCAGCCTCCGACGAGCGCCCAGCCCGTGATGTCTGGCTCGCTCGTCTGAACCTGCTGCATTTTGGCTGCCATATCCGTAGCAGTTTCCGTTGGAACGTAATACACATCGCGGATCTCGATGCCTTCATGGTTTGCAGCTTCTTCGCGAACGCCTTCAACACGAGCGGAGAGGTTCGCGGAGTTCGGGTTGCCGCTGAGCACAGCCACAACGCCCTGCCCGTTCATCTGTGCCGCGAGTTCTTCCATGACTTTCGCGCCGGCGGCTTTGTCGTCCACGCCGTAGTAGGCGAATCGGCCGGAATCGGCGGCGTCTGAGTCGAATGTCACAACCGGCACGTTGCTGGAAACAGCGCCCGAGAGGGAGCTTGTCAGCAAATTGGCGTCAGAGCAGCTGATGGCGATGCCGTCCACGCCCTGGCTCGTCAGAAGTTCAACAAACTCGGCCTGCTTCTGAGCGTCTTCGGTCGCCGGCGTGCGCCAGTTGATTTCAACGGTGATGCCGTCGTTCTGTTCACTCAACTCCTTTGCGGCGGCTTCGGCGCCCGTGCGCGCGGCTTGGAATACAGGGTTTGCCTGCGCCTTGGCGATCACACCAAAGGTGTAGGTCGTCCCTTCACCGCCTGAACCATTCGTGCTTTCCGATCCGGAAGTACCGGAGTCTGTGCTGGAGTTGTCTCCGCCCTGGTTGCCGCAAGCGGTCAGCAGCGCCATCGCACCGAGCCCGAAGATCGTTGACATCACGCGTGTGTTCATCGGAAGTTCCTTCGATTAAATGCTGCTCATTCGAACAGTCTTCACCCCTTGGGTGCGAACCTGGTCTTTGCCTGGTCGATAACGACCGCGATGATGATCGCCACGCCCATGACGATCTGGTTGTACGACTGGTCGACGCCGAGGATGATCATCCCGTTGTCGATGAGTTGGATTACGATGGCCCCAAGGACAGCCCCGAGTGCCGATCCGCGTCCGCCCATGAGCGACGCCCCGCCGATGACAGTTGCCGCGATCACCTTCAGCTCGTAAGTCATCCCCGCGTTGGGTTCTGCAGCACCGAGATAACCCAGGTAGACCGCAGCGCTAAGCCCCGCAAGAAGACCGAGCAGCGTGTACACGATGAATTTAACGCGCCCTACGGGGATTCCCGCGTACTTTGCTGCTGTTTCGTTGCCGCCGATGGCGTACACCTGTCGGCCGACGACTGTCTTGGCTAAGAGGAATACCCCCACCGCTCCGACGAGAAGCATAACGATGACTGGAACAGGGTAGACGCCTGCTATTTCTGCTTTGAAGAAACCGCTCGTAAAGCTTGACGGGAACTGACCGACAGACTGCCCTTTGCTGACAACGAATATGACCCCTCTGTAGGCGGCCATAGTGCCGAGTGTGATCACAAACGGGTGAACACGCAGTCCGACGATCATGATGCCGTTGGCTGCGCCACAGAGCGCTCCAACCAGACAACAGATGCCAACACCAACGGGGATCGAAAGCAACGCGCTTGTGCCCGGATCGAGCAAACCGTTGAGCGCCATCGCGCCGAGCAGCGCTGACAATCCATAGATAGATCCCACTGAGAGGTCGATGCCAGCGAGGATGATGACGGCGGTCATGCCTACCGCCATGATCGCAATGAAGCTCGCGTCCTTGGCAACGAGAACGAGGTTCTCTTTGTCGAGGAACTTATTGACTGTTGTCTTCCCGAAGAACGCCTGCTGACCGGCGTTGTATGAGAAGCCTTCTTCTCGGTCGAACGTCGTCGTGTTGCTGTTCTCGGTCACTCGCCAGCCAGATACCTGAGGCAGTGGGCGATCGCCCGGCGTGCCTTCTGTGCCGTCAGCGTAGAACTCGACCACATTTGCTTCAGGCGAGATGTCGATCCGGAATTGCTTTTGTTTCGTGCCGCCCAGAATTGCAAGTAGCGTGCCCATGAGCACGATGACAAGCAAGAGCCCGGCTTCCTGTGCCCCGGCGAGCCTTCGGATCAGAGGTGTGCGGGAGGCCGACTGTGTTTGGTTGTTTTGGGAGGATTCAGTCACGGGGCCAACTGTAGCGACATTGAGTGGGCTGGAGCAACGCGGAGAGCCATCGCAAAGCGATCTGAACCGGTATTGGCTGTTCTGCCCAGTCCTGCCCCCCCGAGCGTGATACATTGCACGCCCTTATGTGGAAGCAATGCGCTCTTATAGTCACGGCCTTGTTGTTCAGCGGGGCTGCGCAAGATTCGGCGGGCTGTATACAACCCGAGATACGAGTTGTACACAACGAACTCGGTCTGATCGATGTTCTGAACACCTATCAGGGGCTCGTTATCGAACGATCCTCGGGCGGGGATGAGATCGCCCTCTCGGCATCGGGTGACAAGAACCGACTCAGATTGATCGACAATGAGAAGATCCGCTATCGCGCTCAGGATGGGCG
>WUAK01000092.1 GCA_009827205.1 Phycisphaeraceae bacterium
AAGTACTTGCCCACAAAGCTACCCAGCAGCCTGCCGCCCAGATACAGCAGAACGATCGCTACCAGAAGCCCCGTCAGCCTCAGCAGGCCGAAAGCCCAGGTGTCCCAGAAACTCCCGAGCTTCTGGCGTCGGACGTGATTACGGATACGGGAGTCATCAGCTTCGCGGAGCAAAGGATCCGCTGTTGTTTCCCTGAACTGATCAACCTCGGAACTCGTCGCACGGAACCAATCGGGCAGGTTCGGATCGCTGATGACGCGCGGCGTGATCTCGACAATGGCAAGACGTATCCCCGAGTTGATCGGAGCCGCGACGTTGTTGTACAGGAAGAGGAACGCCTGAAAGAGCAGCCAGAGCGTGACAATCGACGGCAGGAGGACGGCGAGACCGCGCACGAAAAAGAGCCGGAAGTCTGCCCAGAAGCTGTGGTGAGGAGTCGCCATGTCTGTATTGGACCAGATCCGAGGATGCCGTGCGGAACCTGCCGTCCCGGGCTTCTCTCATGCGTCCTCTAATGGGCCTGACAGGACTTGAACCTGTGACCTCACCCTTATCAGGGGTGCGCTCTACCGACTGAGCTACAAGCCCTCAAGGGCCGAGTCTAGGCCCAACGCTCGCTGAGTCAATCCACTCGGAATCGGCATGTGTTGTGATCCGGTAAAACCCCAAGGGTCCAGAAACCTCGAGGTGGATACACACGAACCGAATTCTCAGCAAGGCTATCGAATTCAGGTGGGGCTATCAGTAAACTCACCTATACGGAAGTACACCGGTCAAGGCAGCCCAATTTGCCAAGGCCAAATTCATGCCGGCCGCCAGACTGTCACCTGTGCGGACGCAAAGGGAGAATTGAAGAGATGATCCGTAGAACAGCACTTCTGCTTGCGCTTACCGGTGCGGCAGCCTCGGCAAACGCCCAGGGACTCGGCGACATCCTGTTCACCACAAACGACCGCAGCGGCGGCCAAGACACCATCCAGCTCTTGGATTACGCGAACCTCACCGCGAACACCCTCGTGACCTTCCCCGCAGGTCCGCTCTCACAGGAGCGGCTCATCGGCGGCATCGCCCAGGGACCAAGCGGTGAGTTCTACTTCTCGAACTCGCCCACACCGAACATGAACCCATCGAATGCATCGATCATCCAGGTCGACAACATGTTCGGCGGCGCACCCTCTGTCTCCACGCTCTTCTCCAGCGACCCCGTTCAGCAGGTCGAGGGCATGGCGTACGACAGCGTCACCAACAACCTCCTGTTCGCCAACAACCCCGAGTCTGGCCCAGTCTTGCCCTTGCGTGAGGAAGGCATCCTCGGCATCGACCTCGCGAACCCCGTGGGCGTCTCGGTCGTTGTCGATGAGCCACTCTTTACTGACCCACGCCCGCGTGACAACGCGTTCAACGTTGTCAGGGCTGACCGTGTCCGCCCAGGCAACTTCTACATCAACGCAGTCAACGGCGGCGTCGACGACAACCCAGACATCCCACCGGGCGGCGACCGCGAGGCAAGCCTCATCAGCCGCCTCGTCATGACCGACGCGAACGACCCGACCAACAACACATACTCGACTCTGATCGATCTCTCGCCGTCGGTTACGGGTCTGAGCGAAACGCTCTCGCGTGTCCGCGGCATCGCCTCGGCAGACAACGGGAACATCTACCTCGCCGAGGAGCACAACCGCTCCCTCTACGAGGTACAGCTCGACGGCAACGGCGATTACGTCGGCATCTCGAAGATCCTCGATCTCGATACCGAGCTCGACAGCGACAACACCGGCGTCAGATTCCAGCCCTTCTCGATCATCTTCAATGAGTTCACCGGCAAGCTCAACTACATCGAGCGCAACATCGATTCCGGGAACTTCGAGGGACGCATCGTCGAGGTGAACCTCGACGGCACAGGCCGACAGGTTCTGCTCGACAACGTGGATGCGACGCAGCTGTTTGCCGTGCCCGCACCGTCTGCGATGGCCCTGCTCGGACTCGGCGGCCTCGCCGCGACCCGCCGTCGCCGCTAAGCGGTACGTTCGAACTCACCATTGAAAGAGCCCCGCACCAGATGGTGCGGGGCTCTCTTTGTGTTCACTGAAAGTTGTCTGCAGAACGATCAGTTCGTCAGTGTGTAGCCGTCCTTGAAGAACTCGACGATCGCGGGCGCAGAGTATGCCTCATCCCAGCTCAAACGCGACTGGGCCTTGGCGCGGTTGAGGACCAGCTGAGCATTCGGGGGCAGCAACTGGTACTGTGCGTAGCGGGTGAGCGTCCGGTTCGCATCAACAAACGAACGACCGTTGATGCTGATCGGGTTGGACTCGTTCGAGAGGTTGACCCACTCGTTGAGGCTGTAGTACCTGTTGCGGGCACGGAACCAGTTCGATGTGCCGCCCACGTAGTAGGTGTTGTTGTAAGAGACCACATCGTTGAGGGTACTGCTTTCGAAGTGACGCACCGCTGGGCTCTCGTTCGTGTTGTCGTAGACAACATTGAAACGGAAGATCATGTCGCGGGTGCTCTCATTCTCGATGACAACGTTATTGAGCCAGTTGTAGATCACGTTGTACTCGACGAGCAGATTCGTGATCGGTTGGTTGTCGCCGCCGATGAGGGAGATTGCTTCACTCAGGCCGGTGTCGGTGCCGTTGCGGAGAATGACGTTGTTGCGGATCTTGGCCTGGTCAACAAACTGGACGTGGATGCCCATGCCGCGGCGGAGGTCGGGGGAGATGTCCTTACCTTCGAGAATGATGTTGTCCTCGATACGGCCTGTGGTGCGCTCGTCCTCGTTGCCAAGCAGGATCGAGATCGAGTTCCGGTAGAACAGGTTGCCGGTCACCGTGCCGCCCGGGCGTGCCTGGAGACCGTGGCTCGACGCGTTCGAGATGATGTTGTCGCGGACCGTGAGGTTGTCGCAACTGGTCTGAACGTAGATGTTGTGGTTGAAGATGGTTGGCTCGGCGCCGTTGATGGTCTGGGACCACCCGTTGTGATCGAAGGTGCAGCCCTCGATCATCAGACCATCAACTCGAGCGGCGTAGAGACCCTGTGAATGCTGGCCGACGGCCCAAGAGTCTGCGATAACGCTGCGGCGGACACGGACGTCTGTACCAACCTCACCTTTGGGCGCCTGGAACTGAAGGTTGTCCGCGTATCCGGTGATCTTGCAATCCTCGATGAGGATGTCCTGGAAGTCACAGATGAACTCGATTCCACCCGGCGCACTACTTGCGGTGCGGGTGTGAGGCCGAAACTCAAGACCAACGAAGTAGATGTGCTTGCGGAATTCCGGACCCGTCGCACGCATGCCTTTCGAAGAGCCAGTCAGGATCTTCGGCCGTGCGCTGTTGGTGCCGTAGGCTGTGATAACCATGGGCTCGGACTTGGATCGACCGGACTTTTTCCAGTTGGGCAGTGACTCGAAGAACGTGTCACCCCTGCGGAGGCTGACCCAGTCGGGCTTGCCGTCACGGATCAGGTTGTAGGCCTTCTGGATCGTCTTGACGGGTCTGTTCTGAGAAAGGCCGTCGTTCGAATCGTTGCCTTGCGAGCTGGAAACGTAGATGACCCGAGAATCGGCGCTGGGTGTCAGGTCGGTCCAGCCTGTGTTGGTGGGCGGGTTGTTGTAGTTGATCAAGAACGCGTTGAAATCGGTCGGGGTGACCCTGCCGTCGTAGTTGTAGTCAGCCCTGATATCGTTGTTAGTGTAGTAGATCAGCCAGGCCTTGAACTGCTGCAGGGTGGGCTGTGCCCCGGCGTCGGCTGTCCTCCAAGACATGAACACTGCTGCAATCAACAGCACGTATCGAGTCAGTGAATAAGTCACGCTTTGCGTCCTCCCTGAGACGTATGTCGCACCGGCACTCCGTCCGGCGCGTGCCTGCTCTATCTGAGAGCCGGCATGGTGTTACTTGTGTTCGAATGTGCACCGGGACTGACGACTGGCTCCTCGAGCCTGTCCTCCCCGCCTCACACGCTTCTTGCGTGCAATGCTCCCGGTCGCCGGCCGCGTCCTGTGCGGCCCGAGTCCTCCACATATGCAGGCACCATTGGTGCACTGCGAAGCACTCGATTGGGCAGAGCATAACCAGCTAAAAGCCCGTGGCAATGGGGGTTTTCGCCGAACTCGCTTTCTTTGCGCACGTCGCTGTCGGTTCTCCACCGGATCGAGTGACTGGTACTCGTCGAAACAAGCAACTATGGCCGATTTGACTATCAATTGAGAATGTGTCTCAATTATCAACCCCATTCCTTGACGCTCGGATTCCGCCTGCGATCATCAACTGAAGGGCACGACACGAGAACGAGACCCCAGGGAGCACCAATGAGCACCACCGATCGACCCATGAGCCAGATGATGAAAGAGGGCTGCGCTGACCTGCACGAAAGGGCCGAGCACGCCAAGGTGCCCAGCCGCATGGTCGCCGGTGAGATGACTCGTGACGAGTTCGCCGCCATGCTCCAGCAAGACGCGATATGGAACAAGGCACTCGACGCCGCGATCCTTGAGCACCGCGACGCGAATCCCTATCTGAAGGCTCTTGTCGAGGACATCCAACTCCAGGGCCCCTACTACGACGAGGATCTCACCCACTACGGCGTACCCGCCGACGTCGAGCCCACACCGGGTGTCAAAGCGATGCTCGACACCATCGAAGAAGCCCGCCAGAGTTCGCCCCTGACACTCCTTGGGCTGCACTACGTCCGTGAGGGCGCCAACAACGGCAACCACTATGTAGCAAAGAAGTTGCGCGGCGCGTGGGGTATCGAGAACGATACAGGCCTCCGCTCGCTCGATCCCTATGGCAACAACCAGCGACCCCTCTGGGAGAAGTTCAAGGTCACCCTCGACGCCCAGCCCTTTACCGCTGAGGAAAAGGACCAGATGGTCCAGTCGGGTCGGGTGATGTTCGAGCGCGTGATGGCGATCCACGAGGATCTCGCCGGCGCGACCGCCTGATCTGAACCAGAAAGCAAACCCACCCTCGAAGAACGCGGCAGCCAGCCGCGTTCTTTTCATACGTGGAATAGCCAAGGCTAGGGAGCTATTGTTTAGAATAATTCTAATCTAAGGAGCGAGATCATGTCCGACATCAGCAAGGATCAGTTCATCGCAGAACTCAACAACGACCTGGCCCACGAGTACAGCGCGATCTTGCAGTACATGACGTACGCAGCCAAGGTCAGCGGCCCTTCACGCCCCGAACTCAAAGCCTTTTTCGAAGCCGAGATCCCCGACGAGACCGGACATGCTCAGTACCTCGCGGCCAAGATCGTTGCGCTCGGCGGCGAGCCCACAACCGAACCCAAGCCGGTGAAGAAAGCCGAGTCTGCCAAGGACATGCTCAGCGCGATTCTCGAAGCCGAGTCTGATGCCCATGACCGGTATGCCGAGCGTGCGGCGCAGGCCGAGGCGCTCGGGATGAAGGGGCTGCAGGTCCAGCTCGAAGACATGGCGCGCGACGAGAGCGAGCACCGCGACGAAACCGCGCGCATCCTCAGGCGATGGGACCAGGACAACTAATCACGCAAGCGATCAGAGCGGCGGGTGCTCGTCAAGCGGTTTCGCGCGAGCGGCGGCAACCTCCGCCTCAGACATCAGCTCGTTCTCGCTCGAGCCCACGATCGACGCGACCATGCAGTCTCCGGTGACGTTGCACGAGGTCCGGCACATATCCAGGAGCCTGTCCACACCCAGGATCACCGCGATGCCCTCGACCGGGATCTTCACGGATTCGAGCACGATGACGAGCATGACGATGCCCACGCCCGGAACCGCTGCGGTGCCGATCGACGCGAGTGTCGCGGTGAGCACGATCGTCAGCTGCTGCGCAAGCGTGAGATCCATGTTGAACATCTGCGCGATGAAGACCGCGGCGACACCCTGGTAGAGCGCCGTGCCGTCCATGTTGATCGTCGCGCCGACTGGGATCACGAAACTCGTGACGTCTTCGGAGACACCGAGCCGCTTCTCGACACACTCCATGGTGACGGGCATCGTCGCCCCAGAGCTTGCAGAACTGAACGCGAGCAGCTGAGCGGGGCTGATCGCCTTGAAAAACCGCCTGTACCCGATCGGTGTCATCACGCGGACGACCATGGGGTAGACCAGGAACATCATGACCGCCAGCCCGCCGACGACGGTGAGGCAGTACACCACGAGTGAGCCGAGCACTTCCAGCCCAAGGTCGGCGACGACCTTGACGATCAGCGCAAAGACCGCGATCGGCGCGAAGATCAGGATCACCTCGACGATCTTGATGACGACGTTGGTCATGCCCTGGAACCACTGCACCAACGGGTCCGACTCTTTCGTCGGCATGAGTGTCAGCGCCATCCCGACCAGCAAGCCGACAACAACGACCTGCAGCGTCTTGCCCTCTGACATCGACTTGAATGGGTTGCTCGGGAAGATGTCGAGCGCGATGTCCCATGTTGAACGCGCGCGCTGTTCGTTGGCACCCGTGACTTTCTCGGTCGCAGACGCTTCGTACTGAGCCTCGAGCGCATCTCGCGTCTCGACGGGCACGTACTTACCCGGCTTGACGACGTTCGCCGCCAGCAGCCCGATGCTGATGGCAACCGCGGTCGTGATGAGATAGGTCACGATTGTTTTGCCGCCGATGCGTCCGAGCTTCGCGGTGTCGTTCAGGCTCGCCACACCCGCGGCGAGGCTAAACAAGACGATCGGCACGGCGATGAACTTGAGCCCCTGCATAAAGAGGTCGCCCACGAATTCGTTGGCGTTGCGCACAAACCGGGCGGAGCGTGCAGTGAAGTCTGCGTACTCGTTGGTCCCGCCGGGGCTCGTCGATTGCTCGGCGGCGACCCCGCCCCCGAGGAACACCTTCGGGTCGTGCACGCCCAGTGTGTCCCACGTCGTCGAGGTCCAGAGCGTGTTGATCAGCAGCCCGGCGACCACGCCCAGGACGAGCCCGGCCAAGATCCGCCAGTGGAGCGCTACACGACTCTTGAACATCGACATACATTCATCCCCTTCAACCGACGACGGGCTCCAGAACAAGCCCCAGAGGCGAGAGCCTAGCATCCGCCCGTGACGAGCGAAAGCCAACCAGCCAAGGCCAGCAGCAAGCGGTTCGTGTCGTACAAGCAGAGGCGCGCCGAGAAATCCCGGCAGGGCGACGACGCGGCGATCGAGAACACTCTGCCAGGAAGCAAGACAAAGCGGCAGCGCACGCGCTCTATCCGCGAGGTGCTCGCCGAGTTCTGGAAGCTCAGCAGGGGGCACCACACCAAGCTCGGCGCGGCACTGGTCACACTCAGCATCTCAACCATCATCGGGATGGTCCTGCCCGTCTCAACCAAGCTCGTGATGGACTACGTCTGGGCGGATGAGCCCGGACCAGAGGCGCTGGCGGCGAAACTCGAGGGCATCATCGACATCCCGCGCAGCGCCGACGGCACACCCGACCGGATTGCGATGCTCTGGCTCATCGGCGTCGCGATGATCACGCTCACCGCGCTGTCGGTCATTATCGCGATGTGGGGTCGCTGGCAGGCGACGCGCATCACAAAACGCTTGCAGGTCTCGTTCCGCAGAACGCTCTTCGACCACGCGGTACGACTGCCCCTCGAACGTGTTCAGGCGATCAAGTCGGGCGGCGTCGCCTCGATCCTGCGTGAAGACGCCGGCGGCGTGGGCGAACTCGTCTTCAGCCTTGTCTACAACCCGTGGCGCGCGATCACCCAGATCGCAGTCACGCTCGGCATCCTCGCGCTCGTGGACTGGACGCTGCTCGTCGGGTCACTCCTGATGATCCCAGCGATCTGGCTCACGCACCGCACGTGGATCGGACGCATCAGACCAATCTACCGCGACATCCGCGTCAGCAGAACAGTGATTGACAGCCACTCGACTGAAGTCTTCGGCGGGATGCGCATCGTGCGTGGTTTCAGCAGATGGCGCGGCGAGGGCCAGCGCTTCATCGGGTCCAACCACTTCATGGTCAGACAAGAGATCCTCGCGTGGTGGTGGTCGCGCAGCATCGAGATCGCCTGGGCACTTATGATCCCAGTCGCGTCAACGGGTGTGCTTGTCTACGGCGGGTCACGCGTCATCACGGGCGAACTCACGCCTGGTGATGTCATCATGTTCGTGACGTACGTCGTGATGCTGCTGGGCCCGCTCGAAGCGCTCGCGTCGAGCGCGACGACCGTGCAGAACAACCTGTCAGCGCTGGACAAGACGCTCGACCTGCTCGCCGAGCCTCTCGAATTCGGCGGCAAACGCGACGGCGTCGAGATCACACGGGCCGAGGCGCGGGGCCAGATCGAGATCGACAAGATCTGCTTCGCGTACCCAAAGGCAAAGGCCGAGACGCCTGATCAGGAATCGGACGAAGAGCCTGTCAACGTCATATGTGATCTCTCGCTCAAGATCGAACCGGGCGAGACTCTTGCGCTCGTCGGGCCCTCTGGCGCTGGAAAGACAACGCTCTGTAACTTGATCGCACGGTTCTACGACCCGACGCGGGGTGTTATCCGATTCGACGGGCACGACCTGACGCAGGTCGATGTGGACAGCTACCGAAGGCTGCTTGGCATCGTTGAGCAGGACGTGTTCTTGTTCGACGGGACGATCGCCGAGAACATCGCGTACGCCAGACGCGACGCGAGCGAATCGGAAATCATGGAAGCCGCGAGATTCGCAAACGCTCACGAGTTTATCTCGGAGATGGAGAAGGGATACCGCACACTCATCGGCGAGCGCGGCGTGCGCCTGTCGGGCGGTCAGAAGCAGCGCCTCGCGATCGCCCGAGCGATCCTCGCTGACCCGGTGCTGCTGATCCTTGATGAGGCGACGAGCAACCTCGACTCGCGCTCAGAGCGCCTGATCCAGCGCTCGCTCGCGGAGTTGATGAAGAACCGCACGAGCATCGTGATCGCGCACAGACTCTCGACGATCCGCCACGCCGACAAAATCGTTGTGCTCGAAAAGGGCCGGCTCATCGAAGTAGGCACGCACGAAGAACTGCTCGAAGACGACGGGCTCTACGCGGCGTATCTCAAGATGCAGCTCGACCCCGACGCCGCACACACGGTTGATCTGCTCGAGTAGATCTCGAACTCGGGAAGGCCATCAGAAAAGCCCCTCGGCAGACGCGAGGGGCTTTGTCTTGGTCATCCAATTGCGGTCGTCAAATAGGGCAACAGGGACTTGAACCCCGACTAACAGAATCAGAATCTGTCGTGCTACCGATTACACCATTGCCCCGGCAGACCAGATTGTTCGCACGCCGGGGGGGCCGGGCAAGGGGCCGATTCTTGGGCTCTTACGCCGCCCGGTTGGCGATGCTCACGGCTTTCATGACATCGCGGCATACAGGCAGCATCCGATCGAGTTGTGTGATCTTGAACATCTGCTCGAGCGTCGCCGCGGCGTTCACGATGATGAGCCGACCCTCGATGATCTGGAGTCGGTTGTTCAGGAACACAAGCATGCCGAGCGATGTCGAGTCCATGAACTCGATGTTCTCGAGATCGACGATGACGTTCTGGACGAGGCCGTCTTCGTCGACTTCTGCGAGGATGGTCTCGACGAGGTCCGCGGCGTCCTGCCCGGCGAGCCTGGGCTGGAGGACGGTAGTGACAAGCACGCCGTCAACGACATCGAAGTTGGCCATTTCGGGTCTGATTCGGGGCGGGACCGGCATGCTCGGGTGCCGGGCGTCTGCGCCCGGAGCCGTGGTCGGCCGCTGTTGGTCGTGGCTCTGCCCCCGCCACTTGCCCATCAGCTTGTCGAACATGTGTGGTACCTCGCGTGGATC
>WUAK01000093.1 GCA_009827205.1 Phycisphaeraceae bacterium
TGCGGTCGCCGGCTCTCGCTCGGGCGAGGTCATGACAGGGCCCGTGAAGGTCAGCGCATCCAAGGGCGGCATCAGACTGACCGACGCGCGAGGCCGGGTCCGCGGGTTCGGTCCAGGCACCGTGGTCTACGCGGGGCCAGTCGTCGGACCCAACGACGAACCCGGTCAGGAGATCGTCAGCGTCGGGCGCACGCGCTACCCGGGCACGCTCCGCTACCACCCGAGACCGGACGAGGGCGACGAGGTCTTTGATGTCGTCAACGTCGTCGAGATCGAGCGATACATCCCGGGTGTGATCGCGAAAGAACTATTCCCACACTGGAGCGAGACCGCGTTCATGGCGCAGTCGGTCGCGGCCCGCACGTTCGCGCTGCAACGCCGCGAATCTGCGCGAAACTCTGACCGTTGGTACGACGTCGACGATTCGCAGTCAGACCAGGTGTACGCAGGGCTGACCGGGCTGCGCGTCGCTATCAGAGCTGCCGAGCAGACCCGCGGCGTTGTTCTAACCGAGGGCGGTTCGCTCTCGGGCGCGTACTACTCAAGCACGTGCGGCGGGAAGCCTGTGAGCGCCGAGGAAGTCTGGCCGAGCAATATCCCGGTCATCCGCAAGGTGGGACTTGGCGAGGCGGAATCGTCAGCCGAGGCGACTCTTCAGAAGCGAGATGTGCTGTGCGAATCCGCGCCCCTTTACGAGTGGGAAGTCGCAAGACGGACAAGCGATCTCAGCAAACGCATCAAGAGTTGGGGCAAGAAGCACAACAACGAAGCCGGCAGGCTCGGCACGCTCCGCTCTGTCGAGATCGAGCAGCGCTCACCCAACGGGCGATCGCTCATCGTCAAGCTCACCGACACCTCGGGCAGGTCGGCGAACCTGACCACTGAGCACTTCAGGGCCGCGTGCAACAGCTCGCAGTCGGGTGTTCCAGATGTCCCCCGCGTTGCGCAGGTCTACAGCGGCGACGTGAGCGTTGACGTCGGCAGGCGTGTCACTCGCATCGCTGGGTACGGGTCCGGTCACGGCGTCGGGATGTGCCAGTATTGCGCGGAGGCAATGGCTCAGCGCGGCGACGACTGGCGGCTGCTCCTCAGCACGTTCTACCCAGAATCAAAGCTCGTCCGAATCTACTAACCACACCCACTTAGAGCAGCATGTCGATCAGCCGCCCGGTCAGCTTGTCGCTCGGGATCTCGTATCGAATGACAACCTCTCGGCGGATCTCTTCCCGCACATCGAGAGGCTCGAACCGCTTCGCAGGACGATGCGCATCCACACGCTCTGGTTGCGTTGATTGGGGCTCGGTTGTGGGAGTCGGCTTCGGATACGTCGGGTGATCCGCCGGACCGGTGAGTTCGAACGCGCCCTCGGGCCCCGTGAGTTCGAGGGTGTCGTCGGTACGGTTCTGTTCCCTCAGGTACTCGTCGTAGGGTATGGGTTCTTCGGTGCAGTCCAGGGGCCTGACCTGCGCCTGGCAGGGCTCGACGACACGTATGGAGTGGATCGGGCCGAGGTTCACGACAGTCGAGATGCGATCGCCGTGCCGGTGCTCATTCGTCCGGGAAACGCTGCCCCTGCGCGAACTGAGACAGGAATAGCCTCAATTCCTGGCCGACACAGCCGGCCCTGTTGCCTGGGGGCAACACGGCGCGTTGGATGCCTGCGACACCTGTGTCTGCCGAGGATCGATCACGCGTGAGAACGGATGAGCTCGACTTTGAACTGCCCGAGTCGCTGATCGCCAGAAGCCCGGCGCAGCCAAGAGACTCGGCGCGACTGCTCGTGGTGAGCAGGAGCGACGACTCCGTGCGCGAGGATGCGCATGTGCGCGATCTGCCGCGCTTTCTCCGCGTGGGTGACACGATGGTCTTCAACACGACTCGCGTCGTGCAGGCGAGGTTCGCGGGCCGCAACCTCGACACGGGCGGCAAGGTCACGGGGTTGTACCTTGAACCCGGCGCCGAGCACGGGACGTGGAGGGTGCTCCTCAAAATGCGCCGGCACCGTCCCGGTATTCGTATCGAGATCGGTCAGGGTGTTCTGCTCACGCTCGTGCGCAAAGAAACGGACGACGGTGTGTGGCTTGTGTCAGTTGAGGGCGGGGGTGATGCGCTCGAGCGCGTGGGGTTGCCCCCCTTGCCGCCCTACATCCTCTCGGCGAGGCGTCACGCGGGGGAATCCGAGGACCGCCCAGAGGATGTCGGGCAGTACCAGACCGTGTACGCGGACGAGCCGGGCAGCGTGGCGGCGCCGACCGCGGGGCTGCACTTCACACCCGAGCTCCTCCGGTCGCTCTCGGATATGGGTGTTTGGCGCGCGGATGTGACGCTCCATGTCGGTCGCGGGACATTCCAGCCGGTCGAGGTGGACGTGCTCGAGGAGCACCCGATGCACAGCGAGTGGTGCCGAATCGACCCGGCGACGTTTGAGAGGTTGGTTTCGGTCCGATCCGAGGGCGGTCGGGTGATCCCGGTTGGCTCGACGAGCTGCCGAACGATCGAGGCCTTCGCCGAGTTTGGGAGGGCTGGGGAGATCGAAACGGACATCCTGATCTCGCCCGGCTATCAGTGGCGGCTGACTGACGGTCTGATGACAAACTTCCACCTGCCACGATCGACACTGATCGCGATGGTGTCGGCGCTGTTCCCAGGAGGTGCCGAGCGGGTACGCGAAATTTATGCGCACGCGATCGAGCAGAAGTACCGATTCTTCAGCTTCGGGGACGCGATGCTCATCCTGCCCTGACGTGTGTGCAGTATGATCGTCATCACGGGCCAACACGGAGGAGGCTCGCAGGGGTTTGCGCAAGATGGATCTTGATCAGCTCATCCAGCCTCTGAACATCCGCCGGGTCGCCGGGCCTTCAGGCGTGCGCATACTCGACATTACAGACGACAGCCGAACCGTGATGCCCGACTCGCTGTTTGTTGCGAGAGTCGGACCCAACTTTGATGGCAGGTCGTACATCAAGCAGGCAATCCAGTGCGGCGCCAACGCAATCCTGACGGATGAGGTGGGTGCCTCGCGGCTTGAGTCAACGGATGTTGCCGTGCTGGTTGCAGACGATGTCGCCCTCGCGTCAGCGCAGCTCGCCGAGCGGTTCTACGGCGAGCCCACCTCCCGGCTCAAGCTCGTCGGGATCACCGGAACGAACGGGAAGACGACGGTTGCACACCTGCTTCACGGCATCCTGAACAACTCGGGGATTCGCGCTGGTCTCATCGGGACGGTCGAGATCGATGACGGACGCGAGACCGCTGCCGCGGAGCTGACCACGCCCGGATCGATCGAGCTGAGCAGGACCTTCGCGACGATGCTCGATAACGGGTGCAAGGTCGCTGTGATGGAAGTGTCGAGCCACGCGCTCGATCAGAAGCGGGCGGCGGGGCTCGCGTTCGATGTGGGCGTGTTCACCACGCTCGGCACGGACCACATGGACTACCACAAGACGCGAGGCGCCTACCTGCGTGCCAAGCGAAGGCTTTTCGATATGCTGCCCGAGTCGGGCGTCGCGGTCGTGAACTCCGACGATGAGGCGTGCAGCGAGATGCTCGAAGGCTGCAAGGCGAGAGTTCAGCGCTGCTCGCTGCGAGACGCAGACAACATCGCGCGTGTGATATCGCGCCACGTTGATAGCGTTGAAGTTGCGCTCGACGGCGTGTTCGGTTCTATCGAGACGCGGCTTGAGCTTGCTGGTGAGCACAACGCGATGAACCTGCTGCAGGCGGTCGGGGTCGCCCACGAACTCGGACTCGAGCGCGACGCGATCGCATCGGCTCTCGACAAACCGAGCTTGCCAAGAGGCAGGCTCGAGCGGATCCGCGTGCCGGGCGGGCAGTATGTGTTCATCGACTTTGCACACACGCCCGATGCACTCGAGAGAACGCTTTCGGAACTCCGCGTAGCGATGCAGGACTCGTCGCACAAAGGCAAGCTCTGGGCAGTATTCGGTTGCGGCGGCAAAAAGGACCGGACGAAGCGCCCTGTCATGGGCGAGATCGCAGGCAGGCTCGCCGACAAGATCGTCCTGACGAGCGACAACCCCCGATCGGAACAGCCCGAGGCGATCATTGAGGCGATCTTCGAAGGCATCGAACCGAAACGCCGGACGGATGTGATCCGTGAACCAGTGCGTGAACTGGCGATCGACCGCGTGATGCAAGACGCAGAGCCAGGCGATGTGATCCTGATCGCGGGCAAGGGGCACGAAACGACCCAGGAACTATGCGACGAAGCTGGCAACATCGTTGTCAGGCCATTCGATGATGAAGAGTGCGTGCGTATGTACGCGCGCGAGAGAGCCGAGGCGACATGACGTTCTTTACGCCCGACAACATCCGTGCCGCCGTGGGCGGCGTGTTCCGCACAAGGCCAGGGGTCTCCAGTATCTCGGGCGGCGTGAGTATCGACACGCGCACGCTCAAACCCGGGCAGGTCTTCGCCGCGTTCAAGGGAGAGCATGTAGACGGGCATGCTTATCTGCACGAGGCAAGAGCTGCGGGCAGCACCGTTGCGTTGGTCGAGCGTGAGGGTGAGATCTCTAGCTCCTTGCCCGAAGACATGACGCTGATTGAGGTCGAGTCAACACGCACAGCACTCGGTCAGCTCGCGCGCGCGTACAGGAAGACGTTCACTTCGACACGTGTGATCGCGGTGACGGGCTCCAACGGGAAGACAACGACGGTCAGGCTCATCGACCATGTGCTCGGTTCGTCGATGCGGGGGTCGGCTTCCGTCAAGAGCTTCAACAACGACATCGGGTTGCCGCTCACGCTGCTTGCAGCGCAGCCGAACGAGAAGTACGTCGTCTGTGAGCTGGGCATGAGCTCGCCCGGCGAGGTGGCCTACCTCTCGCAGATCGCATCTCCCGACATCGCGGTCATCACGAGCATCGGGCGTGCACACATCGAGTTCTTCGAGGATGAGTCCGGCATCGCTCAGGAGAAGGCCTCGATCCTCCGAGGGCTCTCGCAGGACGGGCTGGGTGTCATCACGGCGGATGCCCCGCTGCTTGATGAGTTCATACCACCCGATGTATCGCTGATCCGATTCGGTTCGGGCGAACACGCTGACGTTCGAGTTGTAGAGGCTGACTCTCACGGCACTGGCGTGCGCTTCGAGACCAACGGCGGTCAGCGGTACGAGATCGGCCTGCTCGGTGCGCATAACGCGCACAACGCCGCGGCTGCGATAGCCGTGGCCAGGCGGATGGGTATGCCGGAGGCTGACATTGCGATGGCGCTGGCATCGGCCAAGGGCCCAGAGATGCGGCTGGACCGTCAGACGATCGGCGGGATCACGATCATCAACGATGCGTACAACGCAAACCCGGAATCGGTGATCGCCGCGATCGGGACATTGGACGCTGCCGCTCGTTCGGCGAGCCGTCGCGTGCTCGTGCTGGGCGAGATGCTCGAGCTTGGCCACGATGCCCCCGCGATGCACGAAGAGGTGGGCCGGGCGATCGCGGAATCGATCGAGAGGGGGAAGGGGCCTGATTTCATTGTGCTGGTGGGCGATCTGGCCCGCTCGGCGGCTCGGCACGCCGAGGACAAGCTGGGCAAAGAGTGCGTTGTAATGGAGCCCAAGACGGGGGACGGCCGATCCATCGCAGAGCGGCTTGCCCCTGGCGATGCGGTCCTGCTCAAGGGATCCAGGTCCGTCGGGCTTGAACGCGTCGTTCACGCGGTCCGCAAGATGACGCACGAAACCACGCCCAAAGGGGCGGCGACGGTGAAAGACTAGCCGACTTGCTCTATTGGCTCCTTGATCATTTCCGCAACACTCTCGACGGCGTCGGCCTGTTCGGTGATCTGACGCTCTACTCGCTCGTCCGGCTGCTCGATGAGCTCGAATTCCGGACACTCGCTGCCGCGGCTCTTGCGTTCCTCTTTGTGCTCTTCTTCGGTCCCAAAACAATCGCAAGACTGCGCGCGATGAAGATCGGTGATACGGGTGTGACCGATGCCGAAGCGCTCCGCAAGCACGCCGAGAGCAAGGCCAACGTGCCGACGATGGGCGGCGTGCTGATCGTCGGCTCGATTTTCACGAGCGTGTTCCTGCTCGCGGATATCCGCTCTGCCTACGTGTACATGGCTCTCATCCTGCTCATCTGGATGGCGGTCGTAGGGGGCGTTGACGACTGGCTGAAGCTCACCGCCGCCAGGCGAGGTGACGGCCGCCAGGGCCTGCACGCCTGGGAGAAGCTCGTCTTTCAATTGGGCATCGCGACACTCATCGGAGTGTTCGCGTACAACCAGGGCGAAGGACCCAAGAGCCTGCCGCATGTTCTGAATCTGCCACTGCAAAGCACATACAAGGGGTCGTCGTACGCGCTCAGCGAGTCGCTCGTCTATCTCTCGAAACCGATCTATGTGTTTATCACGGTGATGATGGTCGCCGGTCTCTCGAACGCGGTGAACATCTCCGACGGCATGGACGGGCTTTCGAGCGGGCTAACCGTGATCGTTGCAATAGGGCTGTTGGTGCTGACACTGATCGCGGGTCAGGATGTGTGGGCCCAGCGCATGCGTGTGCCCCACATCGAGGGCTCGGGTGAACTCGCGGTGATCGTCGGCGCGATCATCGGTGCGTGCCTCGGTTTCCTGTGGTGGAACTGCTCGCCAGCGCAGGTGTTCATGGGCGACACAGGCTCTCTCTCACTGGGCGCGCTGATCGGGTACGTCGCGGTTGTGATCAGGCAGGAGCTTCTGGTGCTTCTCATGTGCGGCGTGTTCATCGCGGAGATCGGGTCTGTTGTGCTCCAGGTCGGCTACTTCAAGGCGACGAAAGGCAAGAGGATCTTCCGGTGTGCACCGTACCACCACCACCTGCACCTGGCCGGCTGGCGTGAGCAGCAGGTTGTCGCGAGGCTCTGGATCGTTGGTGTGGTGCTCGTGATCGCGGCGCTGGCGATGCTCAAGGTCCGCTGAGATCATTCGCCGACCAGCACGATCGCTTCGCTGATCACGAGCTTGTCCTGGATCGGACCGAACTCCGCTTCATCAATCTCGAGGGAAACCAGCCCGTTGCCGGTGACGTCGATGTTGATAGTGGCGTTTGGCGCCTCGGCGGTTATTGCCTGCGTCTTTATGACCCTCTCATCCACACGCACGATGAGTTCCAGGTTGCCCCACGCGCGTGCATCGATCGGCAGCGTGGCATTGAACGACAATCGTGTTGCCGACTGGGGGAGCACCCACGTCGTGCGCATCGGACCGGGCATCGTGATGTCCCGGCTGCCGAGTGCAGGGGTTCCGCTCTGCTCGATACTGATCTCGCGGAACTCACTCGCGTGCTCAAGATCAGAGAGAGCGACGATTCTGCGCGAATCGAAGGCGATTGCCCTGATTTCACGGAGGGGAGCACTCAGTGTCAAGCCGAACGGCTCCGCGTTGGCCTCGCTCGGTGTGCGCTCGCCGAGCGCAGGCCCGATGGGCTGGGTTGCGAGCATGCATATCATGACTGGCTCATCGCCCGAGTGATCGGTCTCGTAACTCTGCATGCAGATGACCGAGCCGTCTGCGAGCCAGAACGCCGCACCAGACTTCTCGGTGGGATCATTTGCGAGCGTGATCTGATCGATGTTCCCGGAGTCCAGGTCGAGAAGTGCGCCCGTGTTCGTTTCGACCGTGACTTCCGCGCCGATTTTCTCCACGAATCCGCGGAGCGTGTCACCGTTGCCCAGTTGGAGCACATCGTCGAGTTCGATCGCGAGCGGTGGGGTGATCGCGCCCGTGGGCATGAGCCTGGGCATCGCGATTCGACGGATGCTCTCGATCGGGAGTCCGACAATGCCGAGCGCCGGCGAACTCCACGCGACGAGTTCATCGTCAACTGTTATGACAGAGGGTGTGCCGACAAGCCGTTGACCATCTGTGAGCGTGAGCGAGCCCGCTCGGCTTGTCATCCCGCCTCGGGTGATGAGCGTCGGGTCGTTCGTGACATCGTGCCAATGATCGATCGGCGCGAGTGCAGCGATGGAGTCGATCGGGATAAGCCGTTGCACACCCGTTTGGTCAATGATGGTGACACCCGATTGATCGATGCCGAACACATCGACAATCCGTGACTCAAGATCTGTGTCGATGAGCACCCGCATAACGGACTCGCGAGGAGACTGCGCAGCGCACGCGGTCGCTGTCAGGAGCATCGGGATGGATCGGAAGAGGATCACTTCTGAAAGATCGGCAGATAACGCTTTGGCATTTGCAGAACAATGAGTGCCATCGAGGTGCCGTAGGCCTCACCGACCCCTCGGTCGTCCCAGAGGCCGTCTGGGCGCTGCAGGCTCACGATTTCATTCCTCGCTGCGGGCCACCAGGTGGCCCACCAGTCTCCCCCGGCGAGGTACATCGCCTGCACGGCGTAGTAATGGCCGTAGTAATAGTGCGGGCTGCGCCTGGCATTCCCCTCTCCTGGGAGGCTGGTTCGGACCAGATAACCGAGCCCGTTGTCGAGTGTCTCGTCGTCATAAATCCCCGC
Source organism: Phycisphaeraceae bacterium (assembly GCA_009827205.1). GTDB lineage: Bacteria > Planctomycetota > Phycisphaerae > Phycisphaerales > UBA1924. Next base: position 8,483 of record WUAK01000093.1, read on the forward strand.
GTACTGGATCGACGCGACGCCCGCGGCGGTTCTGGGCCAGGCGCTGTCGCGTGTCCGGAGCTGATACCGGAACCCGCCGTCGGGGTTCTGGCACTCGATGACATACCGCACCGCTTTATCGATCGTTTCCTTGGAAACCTCGATCCCGGCGTTCCGAGCCGAACGCAGCGCCATGACCTGGCAGATTGTCACCGAGACATCCGCGTCGTTGGGCAGCGGGTTGTACCTCCAGCCGCCTTCTTCGTTCTGGGTGCGCTCGATGAGCCGGACTGCTTTCACGAGCGCTTCATACGTGCGGTCGGCGAGCGGTGTGTCTGATCCGCCCGTCATGCCGTAAACCTCGCCAAGAAAGAGCGCGGCAAACCCGTGCCCGTACATCGGGCCGTTGGCCGCGTCTCCGGCGACGAGCCCGCTCTCCGAGGTGTTCTCGAGGATGAACTCGAGGCCCTTGCGCACGTTCTCGCCGTACGCGCCCCGGCCGGGCAGGTTGCCGTCGGCCATGAGCGCCAGGCACGCGAGCGAGGTGACCGCGACGTTGTTGGCGTAGCGACCATCACCGAACGAGCCGTTCTCGGTCTGCTGCTGAACCAAGGCGGCGAGTCCTCGCTCGACCGCGGCGTCTGATTCAGGTGTGATCTCGTCCTCGAGCGCAGCGTTCTGTGCGCCCTGACCGAGCGCCGTGAACTGTACTGATGCGAGCAGGACAGCGAGGATCCACCGAATCATTCCGAAGCCTCCTCGGCGAGCCTTCTGTAGTACGTCTCGGTCATCGACTTGTAGAGCGAGCTGTAGCTGTCGCTCGAACCCTGGAGCAGCGCATCGCGGAGCCTCTCTGGGAGGTTGCCCCAGCGTGCCCCATCGAGTGTGGCCTGCGCCCCGAGCCTGGCATCCTGACCGCCGGGCGGGTTGGTCGTGTCCTGGTTCTCGTTGATGTTGGCCTGGTTCTCGTCGCGGCTCTGCTGGTTCGGTTGCTGCCTCTGCTGCTGTTCCTGCTCGGAAGAAGAGGACGACGAAGAGCTGGATTGTTCACCGGCCTTGTCGATCAGCTCATCGAGCCTGCGCAGGATGTCTTCCTGCAAGCGCTGCGTCACGACGCCCGTGTCGGTCTGGCCCGACAGACGCGTTGCGCTCTCGCGCATCAGACCGACTGCTTCCAGGAACTCGTC
>WUAK01000094.1 GCA_009827205.1 Phycisphaeraceae bacterium
GCCGGGACGCAAAAGAACGGGAAGCTGGATGGCGTGTCTCCGGCGGTGCCGTCTGCGTTCTGATACGTGAGTATCGATGGGAACGGCGAGCCTTCGTACGCACCTGTCACCTGCCCGACCAGTGTGAATGTGTGAACAGACACCGCATCAAATGACATGATGTGGAGCGGGTTGCTCGAGTCTGGTCCGCCCGGATTGTTCAGGGGCGGCAGCGTATTCCCACCAACAAAGTCAATCGATGTACCTGTCACTGTCAGATCGGCATCGCCGAAGAATTCACTATCGAAAGCTGGGTTGTATTCGACATTTGCAAAGTCATTACCGGTGAACGTGAATCCGATATCCGCTATCACAGCGAGCACCGGCCCCTCTGGGTTGAGCAGTTGCGCACCAAGGTGATAACGAATACCGTCATCAGTCGTCAGACAGAACTCAAGCTCAGTCTGTGCCTGCAAAGTGCTGGTCGCTACGCCACACACAAATAACAGCGCAGCCTTCGATCTCATCTATATCCTCCGTAAACCGGTCTTGCAACTCACTCCAGCCCTGCCGGGTTTCTTGTGCATATTTTACACGATACTCGAACCAATATGCATGCCGATCCGGATAAATATGTACAAATGCTCAACGCCTACCACACCGACGCCAGAGGGCAGAGCGTGCCTATCGCGACCTTGAGCCAGATCAAGCGAGCCGGGGTATCTCGGCATGAGCTCAGGCTACCCAATGAATGCGCAAGCGAGTACACCAAGCGTTTCGAGTCCACGCAGCACCACTGGACAGCGCTCATCGCGTTCTTGGGCGTGTTCCCGGCATTTCTCATCCCGGTACGCATCGCACAAATGAAGGCCGGGCTCCCACCCTACGTGTTCCTTGTTTTATTTATTTCGCTCGTGGCACTCTTTGTCTTGATCGCCAAGCTGCTCTGGAGACAACTCTTCGCGGACCGATTCGTCGACACACTCAAAAGACATCGGTATTGCCCGTCATGCGTCTACGACCTCACACGTGTCCCCTCACAGCACGACAATTGCAAAGTCTGCCCCGAATGCGGCTCGGCCTGGCATATTCCAGAGGACCTTCAGCCAAAGCCCTTCAAACCAGAAATGAGCCTGCGCGAACAGCGCGGCCTATTCTGGCCGCTTGCATAGCCTTTGCAAAATACAAGCTGCTGGGTGAAGTCTTACAGAGCAAGACCGATCAGCAGCCAGCGTTAAAGTTATTGATCCACGCCGTAAAGTCGGTCGGTGTGCAGGCATTATCGCCGTTCTGATCGCACTCGGGCAGGTTGTTGTTGAACGCGTTGATCCATGCCGTGAAGTCGGTCGGGGTGACGGCACCGTCGCCGTTGACGTCGGCAAGGCAGTCGCTCTCAACAGTCCATGTGAAGTTCCCGATCTTGATGGTTCCCCCATTGGCGGATCCGCCACGGACAAACTCAATCCAAGAGATGGTGATGCCCTCGTCAGGGAACGCGTTCAGGTCCCAGGTCGGTGAAAGCGACTCGTTGTCCTGTGCCGGGAATGCAGCATCGCTGAAATCGGCCAATGTGTAGCCTGAATCAGATAGGGGAACACCGTCGATGGGACCACCCGAACCGGGCAGAACACCAATTACATAATCGCCCTGAGGGAATTGGTTGAGCAGAGTGCTGTCAAGGGCGCTGATCGAAGCTGGCCCTGTTGAATCAAGAATGTACACACCACTGTCAACATCAACCTGAAAGTCTACGAGCGCGCCAAAGAAGTCACCCCCGTTGCCACCACTGTCGTTGTCGGGCATCGTCTCGTTGATTGCGAAGTAGCCTGATACAGGCTGACCGATCGAGAAGTCATCAGACAGATCTGCAGAGCCGAAGGACTGAATCTCAATAATTTCAGCCGTAAACGAGTGCACTGTCGGCTCAGCGTTCGGGTCGTACACATCGATCCTTCCCGTCATGCCCGGATGTCCTGTGATCGTGCAGGTGTAAAAATACGTGCCGACGTCTTCGGCTGTCGGGGTCCAGGTGATTAAGTCGGTCGTGGGTCCGGGGTCAGCCGTGAAATCAGCTATCGGCTGAAGAGTCGCAGCGTTGATCACCGAGCTGTTGAAAGTCGTTCTGTTGTACGCACCGTCTTCGCCTGAGACAGGTAGTGTGTCGTCGCAGATCGCAAACGGGTGTGAACCGTCGAACCTCTGAAACGTGTACGTCTGCCCCACCGCGATCTCGAGTGTCGGGTCTTGCAGGTTCGAGAACGTACCGCTGCTGTCTGTCCATTCAAAGAGGTAGTGACTCACTCCAAACGAGAGCAACTCAACTGCCACTCCGCTCTCAACACGGTAGCGATCAAATCCGAGATCAATCGTCTGCGCAGAAGCAGAGCCGGTGATTGCGAGTACAGCTATAGCGGAGATTCGGCGAGGCATGACGGTCCTTTCGGTGGTGCGAAACTGTGTCCAGAATATCGAGGCCGGGCGTACCAGAAAACAATCCTGAACGGGAAGCAGCAGATTTGTTGACTTCTTTGTCCAGCTTCACACGTGTCAGGGTCGTCATCAGGCAGATGTACGGATCCGAATTACCTAGCCTGATACAATCTGCCACGCATGAACCCCCTCCCCCCGGCACTCAGCCCGGCGGGGAAGAAAGAGGCCTCTGTTCCATGCCGTATTACACCAAACTCGGAAAGCTGCCCAAGAAGCGTCACGTCCAGTTCCGCCGGCCCGACGGCGCCCTCTACTCCGAGGAGCTCTTCGGCACCGAGGGCTTTGTAGGACCGACCAGCACCCTCTACCACATCCACCCACCGACACAAGTCTCGGGTTGGAAGGCCGTCTACAAAACCAAGCCCGAATACGTCGAGATGGACGTCATGCGAATGCGCCACACGCAGACGCAGGACATCAAACCCGACGGGGACCCCGTCACCGGACGCGTGGTCCTCTTCGGCAACCCGGACGTCGAGATGGGCATCTGTAACCCAGCCGAGCCCATGAAGTACCACTTCAAGAACGGTCAGGGCGACGAGTGCCTGTTTGTCCACTACGGATCGGGCACCCTCTACACCATGTTCGGCACACTCAAGTTCGGAAAGAAGGACTACATCGTCATCCCCAAGGGAACCATCTACCATATGGTCTTCGACGAACGCCCCGACGACGGCTCCGACAACGAAACATTCGGCGGCTACTCCAAGGCCGACATGCCCTACGGCAAGTTCGTGACCTTCGAGACCGTCAACTCGAGCCACATCCTGCCGCCCCCAACATACCTCTCCAAGAAGACGAGCCAGTTCCTTGAGCACTCGCCCTACTGCGAGCGCGACCTGGTCATCCCGTTCGAAGACGAAGCGCACCCGCTCTTCTACCACGAGTCGGGCGACTTCGAGGTGCGCATCAAAGCACGCGACACCGTGCACAGCTACATGTACTCGTACCACCCCCTCGACGTCGTCGGCTGGGACGGCTGCTACTACCCCTACACCTTCAACATCGACGACTTCGCGCCCATCGTGGGCAAGCTGCACATGCCGCCGCCCATCCACCAGACGTTCGAAGGTCACAACTTCGTGATCTGCTCGTTCTGCCCGCGGATGCTCGACTTCCACCCGGAAGCGATCCCGGTCCCCTACAACCACTCCAACATCGACTCCGACGAGATCCTCTACTACGTCGAGGGCAACTACAAGGCCCGCCGCGGCATCACATCGGGCTCCATCAGCGTCCACCCGCAGGGCATCCCCCACGGCCCGCACCCGGGCACCGTCGAGGCGAGCCTGGGCAAGACGTACACGGACGAACTCGCCGTCATGTGCGACACGTTCCGCCCGATGTACCCGACCAAGGCCGCGATCCAGATGGACGACGAGAAGTACCCCGAGTCCTGGCGCGCCGACCATCACGCCCCGCTGCAGAACGGGCAGGCGAACACGGAGAAACCGGTCAATACCTGGGATTAAGCATGCCGCTGCCAACCGAGGGTGTAGAACGATTCGAAGAATCGGATGATCCACATGGCTCTTGGCTGTGGTGGTGGATAGTGGGTTGGGCGGTGCTGGTGTCACTCGTTCTGGTTGCAAATTCTGTCATAGATGGCATTGAATGGCATGTACCAGTACTATTTCTTAGTATAGTCTTTGGTATCTTTGGAGCATTTTCAGTTCACTTTGTACTGTCAACAAAGCGCGACAAGAAGACTGCAGTAACTCTGGACTGGAGTCAGCAGGCGATCACAATAGAAAACGGTTACAAAGAGAGCTGGTTTATGGCCGTCTTCGCAGATCCGATCATTACAATCCCCATGTCTGAGCTAATTCGCGTTGAACCCACCGACGGCATTTCTAGTCACGACGTAGTCTTTACAAACGGCACTGCGTGTATTTCTGAAAACATATATGACTACGATATATTAGTGTCTCGGTTGCAAGACATTACTATCTCAAATATGCATCCCGATCGCTACGGCACATCTACAGTTAACAAGCTACGACTTGCACTCATATGCTGTATCCTTCTTATTCCACTAGCAATCATCAGTTTTCTAATAGCTGGTATCTTATTGGGATTGTTTTAGTCCATAGGCGTTTTTCCAACATGCGTCCCCATTCCACTACTGATTCGCACAACAGGAACAAGGCTACATCTCTCACTTCCTGTCACGGCTGCGGCTACAACCTTGCTGGACTGCCCATCGAGGGAAACTGCCCCGAGTGCAACATCGTGTACTACCGGGGCACGCCCGAGTCTTCAAGGTTTGACCTGTTCCGGCCCACGTCAGTATCTCTGCAACTCGTATTCTCGATTATCAGTGCTGCAACCCTGATCACGCTCTTTGTCTACGTATTCAGCAGCTTTGACCTGCTCTCACTGATCGTCTTCGGCGTACTGATATTCACACCGATGCTGATCGGGCTTCTTTCGTTCTCTTTCTCAGGATCACGCGTTCTTTCAGTCACCATTGACTGGGAACACCGCGCCGTCATCCTCGAACGTTCGAGAAGAAGCACTGTGCTCAGACGCCCGAAACACGTCGATATCGTGCGCATCCCTTTCGAAGATGTCTTGGAGATAGCGGACACCTCAACACGCCATCACCCACAGTGTCGACTCAGAACAGCGTCTATGAGTATCAAGCTGCCTTGCTCCTCAAACACCAGCGACAGCGAGGGACCGGGACTCTGGCTCGTAGCGATCGCGCGTGAGCAGTCTGACTCTGAGAACAAAGAGTTTGCAGAGCTCCTTCTGAGACGCAGCGGCAGGCTCAAATATCTTGAGGACCAGGCAGCGTCATAACCACCAATCAGAATCATGGATCCAGACCGATATCACTACCCGCCGAAGTCACCCGAAGGCCTCGCGCTCGCCGAGCGGGAGGTCGATCCGAACTGAGCAGCGGTTCCGCGTCCGAGCGGCTGGAAGATCACGCCCACGCTCGTGTCGTCACTGATTTTGTTGTAGGTGAAGTTCACGCCGAACACCGCGTTCTGGAAATCGCGGAGGACTTCAGACCGGATGCTCTGGAGATCACCGATGTCGGTGTCGTACGTCACATCGACCCCGAGCGTGTATTTTTCGGTGAGCGTGTAGTCGGTCCCCGCGTTGAGGAGCGTCGAATCCTGCAGTCCGAGGTAGCGGTACGACAGATTGCTGGAGAACGTCGGTGAGTGGTCGAGAATGAACCCGGCAGCCGTCTGGCTCTGGCCCGATTGCTCGAAGTCATAGATCGTCGAACCTACGAGCGCGAGTGAATCGGTTGCCTGCATGGTTGCAGTGACGGTTCCGAAGTTCGAAAGACGCGAGTTCTCAGGACGCGACTCGTAGTACCGCCCGATGCCGTCGCCGTTGATCGCATCGTCAGATGCAAAGACAAGCTCCGAATCGAGCGTGATCCAGTCGACCGAGTACCACCTGCCCGGCCCGCCCCGCTTGGTCTGCCAGGTCTGATCAAGCCCGAGCCTGACCACCGTGCCGTCGGCGAGCGATTCAACCGACTCGTCGTAGACCGGCAACTCGTCCTGATCGACATTGGTGTCCGAGTAGAACGCGGTGACGCTGGGCCTGACGATGTGACGAACCCGGTTGACATCGAGCGCCCTGCTGTACAGCTCGTTCTCGACGCGCTGAATCGTAGTTGCCAGCGTGACGCCAACCGCGCCCCAGATACGCTCACTGTTGTCGTTGTCGCCAGCGAACGTCTCGAAGTCATCGTCGTAGATTGTGCCGCGACCGACCGCCCAGGGCAGCACCTTGATTGGACCGGCAGATAGATCCCCCGCCAGCTCATGCCTCGTGTCCGCACGCAGAACGTTGCCCTCGCTAAACCCCTGAGCCCGCAAAGCATCGGAGATTTTGGTATTCGCGTTTATACCGAGCGCAGCTTGTGCTTTGGCGTTGCTGGTCAGGCCGTACTCCGCGGGCGTCTTGTCCGTAAACGCAAGACTCATGTTGCCCACTCGGTACTCGCTTGTGTACAGCAGGTGCCCAGGCGCCACGGATTCAAGCAGGTCATCGGCGAGCCTCGTGTACGTCACTTCAGGCAGCTTCTGAACGTTGTACCCGTCGCTCTGCAGGATGTATTCGTTGGGTGTGAAGTCGTCGAACTGGCCCTTGGCCTCGAGCGTGAGCGAGCTGTTCTCGGTGAGCTTGCGCGCGTGGATCCGGTTCGTAAACTCGCGGCCTGTTTCCGCGAGGTCCTCAAAGAATGCATCTACAAAATTCTCGTCGGACACATGCGCGACCTCTGCAAAGACCGCCCAGTCCTGCCCCACCTTCGCTATGTGCTCCGCGCGGACGATTCCGCGGTTCTCACCGCTGCGGTCGAAGTCCGCGCCTGTCGTCAGTGAGTCTGTCCCGGTGTCGTTGAAGACCCAGTACGTCAGCAGCGAGCCCTTGTAATCGCTCCCCCTCCAGTCGGCATTGAGACCAAAGCCCGGCCCTCGGTCAAGGAGTGCATCGGCTTGCAACTCTGCACTAAGCCCATCTGGTTTCTGAAGCCCGAGCAGCGAGTAAAGATCCCAGGTGGTCCTTATCTCTTCCCCTGACTTCGAGCCAAAGACAAACTGCACATCGCGCAGCGGTATGTCCTCGGGGTCCCCTTCGAATGTGGGCAGATAGCCTACGGGCAGCGCAAAGGTATTGAGCGTGATGTCATCCGCGTCAGCGATCGTGGAAGTCTGTTCAGTGCCATCGTTTGCGATGGTCGTTTCTTGACGGATTGTTACAGTACGCGCACCGATCGTGAGGTTTGGCCTTGCAAATGCGGTATTCGAGATGCTTGCACGATCGGCGATGAACTCTGTTTCCGAAAGCTGTCGTACCGATCTTGCTCTGACGTACAGAGGAAATCCGACACGTGTATCAAACGTCGAAAAGACAGCATCCAGGATCAATGCCTTGTCGTTCCGTACGTCGTAGAACACGCGGGGCCCGCGAAGGTTGTACCTGCCGTCGGAAGCGATCACATCGCCCTCAAGATAGATGCCATCGATATCACTGGCGCGCACGTTGGAGACCGACGCGTCGGCCTGGCCAGCAAAGAAAACGACTGCCCGTTGTGACGACAACTCGAGCACCCGATCAGTGCCAGGCTCACGGTACGTGATGTTGACTCCGTCCTCTAGAATGACGGACTGTTCCTGATTGCTGAGCGTCCTGATGATCCGGCCCGCTCCCATCGACACGATGCCCCTGGCGGTCATGATCGGGCTGCCGGCTTGTGCTCTCGGTAATGCATCAGCAAAATCAAAGCCGGGCCCGGGCGCCCGAAGAGGCGTGCCCTCTCGATCCTGTGCAAGCTGCTCGATTGCTGCCGGCTGCTGGAGCGGGTTGCTCAATACTGTGCCCATAAAGTTTGAGAGCGCCACATCAGCAACAAGCGTCGCGGGCGAATCCACCGGTCCTTGCTCGATCGCATCTGCAGCTAAATCGATAGGGGTTGTCAGCAGGATCACGCCCTGCACACTGAGGGTCTCAGCAGCCAGAGAAACCGAAGCATCCGCGCTGGGTGTATCGACCCCTGTCAGATGCGCAAAGACCTGCACAGCATTGTCACCGAGGTCAGGCCTGGGCGAGATCCAGAGCACCGCCGAATCAGCCATCAGGTCGTAGCCAGCCAGGGAGATCTCAACGTCACGCTCCAAGACAAGCCTGTGCGTCACTGGCGTGCCAGCAGCTCCTGGATCAGTCCAAGTCCATGCCCTAAGACCACTTGCAATGATTTCGCCCTGGACGGGTTCGATTGGAAGCTCGATAGCCGAGAACGCCGAGTTCTGTCCGAGAACACCCCCCGCCGAACCCGCGGCGAGGACTAGAGCCGAGATGGTGCGATAGCTGCTGTGCATCCTTGCGGGTGGAGCATATCGCGATTCTCCTACTGGGGCACAGGTGGCGAACGGAAAGCGCATAGTCGCGTTACGCTGCCCAGAAACACCTAGCAGGAGTCTCCCCCACCCATGTCACCAAATGCCCAACTCGTCAGTGATATTCTGCTTCCTTTGCCCAAGGGGACATCCCAGCGGTCCTCGGGTGCTTCAGTCCTGACATCGTCTGGTATGAAGCCGAGAACTTTCCCTACGCCGACGGCAATCCTTACCACGGTCCAGAAGCAGTCTTGAACGGCGTCTTTGCCCGTTGCGGCGGTGAATGGGATGGCTTTGCTGTGGAGATAGACGAGATCATCGACGCAGGTGACACGATCATCGCCACCGGACGATACCTGGGCACCTACATAACGACGGGCAAACCACAGAACACACAGATCGCGCACATCTGGCGAATAAAAGACGGCAAGGCAGTCGCATTCCAACAGCACGCGGACACCCTGCATGTCGCGAGAGTCACTGGCTCAGTCTAAAGAAGATGGACAGCATCTCTTAGTGAATGGCTTTTTCACTCATGCGTTCTCGCGAAGGCACCCTCACCTCGCTCGCGAGCCTGACCTTCGACATACACCAGATCACAAAGTAACTGATATCGACCTGCCACCACCGTAGACCGTGTCGTGCGCTGGTCGGAAACGCGTGGTGGTTGTTGTGCCAGCCCTCACCGAGAGCCAGAACCCCAAAGATCGCATTGTTACGACTCTCGTCATTGCTCTTGAAGGGCTTTGTGCCCCAGATGTGGCAGACCGAGTTGATGCTCCATGTCACATGGTGGACCAGAAAGACCCGAACAAGACCGCCCCAGACAAATCCCCAGAGAACCCCACTCCATGACCAAGTGAACAAACCACCGAAGACGGCCGGAAGCACGAGTCCCGCGAGCACCCATACGGGGAACAGCCTGCTCATCCAGACGATGAGCCTGGATTGACGCAAATCCTTCGTGTACTTGTCGAGGTTACGAGGCTGTTTGTAAATGAACCAACCCATGTGCGCGTGCCACATGCCGCGAATTGTGTCCAAGACACCTGTCCCGTGCCCGTGCGGCGAGTGCGGATCATGTTCCCCATCGCTGTGCTGATGGTGCATCCGGTGCTGGGCAACCCACTGCAATACCGGGCCCTCAGCCGCCATCGATCCGAGGATCGAGAGAATCACCTCAACAGCTCTGGGTGTCTTAAAGCTCCTGTGCGTAAACAGACGGTGGTATCCCACTGTTATCCCAAGCGCAGTCACCAAGTACATCACCAGCAAGATGATGAGATGAACCCAGTTGAACGCGACATTCCAGAGCAATGAGATCGCGACAACCAACCCTGCAAAGGGAAGGAGC
>WUAK01000095.1 GCA_009827205.1 Phycisphaeraceae bacterium
GGTCGAGCACTCACACGTCCGCGCCAGGACCGGTGAGTCTGATGCCGTCTTCGACGCTGCGCGGGAACTCACCCCAACACCCGAGCAGCAGAATGCGATCGATGGCATCGCGGCTTCGCTGGGCACATTCACGACCCACCTGCTGCACGGCATCACCGGCTCGGGCAAGACCGAGGTCTACCTCAACCTCATCGAACACGCCCTCGCAAAGAACCAAACAGCTCTCATGCTCGTGCCCGAGATCGCGCTGACGCCGCAGACCGCGGGCCGTGTCCAGTCTCGATTCGGCGCCGAACGTGTCGCTGTCCTCCACTCGGGACTGACCGCCGCACAGCGCAACAGCGCGTGGGCGAGCATCCTCGACGGCTCGGCACAGGTCGTCGTGGGCGCACGATCTGCCGTCTTTGCCCCGATCAATCGTCTCGGCCTGATCATCGTCGACGAGGAGCACGACGGCTCGTACAAACAAGACCAGGTCCCCCGCTACAACGCACGCGATGTTGCCATCAAACGCGCCCAGATGAACAGCTGCCCGGTCATCCTGGGCTCTGCGACGCCCTCACTCGAATCGTGGGCGAACGCAACAGCCGGGAGATCGAAACTCTGGTCATTGCCCAACCGGGTCGGCGGAGCGGCACTTCCCAAGGTGCGCATTGTCGACATGTTCGAAGAGCGACAGAACTACGCAGATCTGCACGGCGGCGCATTGCCCCAGGAACTACTCGTCGGCCCGACACTCGAGCGTGCCCTGCAGCGCACGCTGACCAACGGAGGTCAGGCTGTCCTCTTGCTCAACAAGCGAGGCCTCGCCGGATTCGTCGGCTGCACATCCGCCTCCTGCAAGTGGGCACTCGAATGCAACCACTGCTCGGCGAAGATGGTCGTGCACCGCTTCGGATCCGTACCACAGGGCGGTTATGTCCGGTGCCATCACTGCAACTACGAACAACAACTCCCTAAGAGCTGCCCAGACTGTGATGGCAAGCTCCGCCAATTCGGCGCCGGCACCCAGCGCGCGGAAGAAGTCATCGAGCGGCTGACACAGTCCATGCCAGCGCCATGCCGACTTGTAGCTGGCGACACGCTCGTGCGCGTTGATGCCGACACCATGCGCACGGGACGCGACCTGTTTGAGACCCTCGCCCGGTTCTCGCGGGGGGAGATCAGAGTGCTGCTGGGCACACAGATGATTTCCAAGGGCCTCGACGTTCCAAACGTGCGGCTTGTCGGCGTGCTCTCGGCGGACACCGCGCTCAATCTGCCGGACTTCCGCGCTGGCGAACGTACATTCCAGCTCGTCTCCCAAGTCGCGGGTCGCGCAGGCCGGGGCGAACACCCGGGAGAGGTGATTGTCCAGACGTTCGAGCCCGAGGCCCCTGCGATTGAACTCGCAGCCCATCACGCGTACACCGACTTTGCGAGCCAAGAGCTCGCACTGCGTCAGAACGTGGGCCTGCCGCCAGTCAGGCGAATGGCGCGGATCGTCAGCAGGGACAAAGACCTCGCCAAGGCACAAGCCGCGGCAGAGCAGATCGCTGGCGACACCGATTCGATCAAGGACGAGTTCGGACTCACGCTCATGGGACCGATGCCCTGCCCCATCGAGCGCATCAGCGATCATTTCCGAATCGCTGTTGAGATCTCTGCCCCAAACTCCATCAGCTTGCAGCGCGCGATGCATGTCCTCCGGGCCCGAGGCGTGCTTCTGGGTGATACAAAGACAGCCATCGATGTCGACCCTCTCGCGCTGCTCTAGCATCCGACATGTCAGAACGAGCCACGATCATGGGACTGGGCCGGTACGGCGGAGGCGCCGGCGCCGCCCGCTACCTCATCGGCAAGGGCTTCGACGTCACCGTGACTGATCTCGCAAGCGAAACCGAGCTTGCCGAAGCGGTGGACTCGATACGAGATTTGGTTGATGAGGGCTCGGCTCGTCTTCACCTCGGCGAGCACAATGTCAGTGATTTCACAACATGCACGCTGCTTGTCGCAAACCCAGCGGTCAGAAAGCCCTGGGAGAACAGATTTATCCGCAGCGCACAAGCCGCGGGCGTTCGCATCACGACGGAGATCGGGCTCGCTATCGACGCGATCCCTCGATCGTGCCGAGTTGTTGGTGTCACGGGCAGCGCCGGTAAGAGCACGACCAGCGCGATGCTGCACGCCGGTCTTGTGGGTGCAGGCTGCAACTCGATCCTTGGAGGCAACATCGGAGGGAGTCTGCTGGGCAGCGTTGACTCGATCGAGCCCGACTCAACGATCGTGCTCGAACTCTCGAGCGCGATGCTCTGGTGGCTCGCCCAACCCGGCACGACCGAGCGAGGCGCGTTCCTCGATGCGGCGCTCATCACCAACATCTCACCGAACCACCTCGACTGGCACGGCACCGAAGAACACTACCGGCTTTCAAAGCTCGGGATCGCTTCGCTGCTCAAACCTGAGGCCCCACTGATCACCGGCAAAGGTGCAAACAGCGAGTACGCTCCAAACTATGCGATCGAACTCATTGACGAGTTACCAGAATTGCACACACCGGGTGGACACAACAGGCTCAATGCATCTGCCGCACTCAAGGCCTGCGAACTGCTCGGTTGTGATCTTGCGCGAGCGGTTCAAGGGGTTGCTGAGTTCGCGGGCCTGCCCCACCGACTTGAGTTCGTGGGCGAGCTTCGTGGTGTGCGTTGGTACAACGACAGCAAATCGACCACCGCTGAGGCAACCTCACTCGCGCTCGACGCGCTCGCTCCAAACCCGGTACATCTCATCGTGGGTGGCAGCGACAAGGGCGTGGATTTATCGCCGATCGCCGATCTCGCCGGGCGTGCCGCGTCGCTGGTTTGCATCGGCCAGACCGGCCAAGCGATTGCGGAGCTTGCCGGTGTGGACTACGCAGGCACCCTCGAACAAGCCGTGGAAGCACTCAGCAAGAAGACTGTGAGGGGCGACGCGGTCGTGCTCAGCCCGGGCTGCGCCTCGTTCGATCAGTTCCGGAACTTTGAGCATCGCGGGGATCTATTCAAGGAACTGGTACACTCACTGGCATGATCATCGCATCTCTGTTGACCGCTGCCTCGCTGCTGCTGCAACCCGAAGCGGAGAATCTCACCGGTCGTGTCGAGGCGTTCGATGGTGTTGTTGTCGATTACGACGAGAGATCTGTGGAGGTCGCGGGCTTCATGCCTGTCGATGTCTCGCACGAGGAAACACCGGACGTCTGGATCGAACTCATCGCAGAAGCGCACGGCGTACGAGACTTCGAGGCACTCATCAGCCTCGAGACCGAGGCCCGAAACGTGCACGCTGCCTTGCTGATGCTCGGGCTTGAGCCTGGCTCGCCCGGACGAATCGATGTTGACCACTCAAAGGAAGACAGCCCTCTGACGCGCGTCGATCCAACTGGCCCAGAGTTGTCTGTTCGTATCCGGTTCGAAAGAGACGGCACCATGGTCACAGAAGACCCCACGACATGGGTGCACGATCCGGAAACCGGACAGGTGTTCAGCGATCTGAAACCCCGCTTCTTCTTCGGTGGTTCTTCTTTCCGTACGTTCGAGGGCGAAGAGTGGTACATGGCGCGCGTCGAGGGAACAGTCGTCGGGCTCTGCACATTCGGCACGATCGATGGAGGAACCGAGATAGTTGGCTGCACGCCTGTTCTCAGCCCTCATTCTGATATGGGTGACCCGGTCTGGTACACGATCAATGAACTCGTGCCCGCATACGGCACCGAGTTGACACTTGTGCTAACAGTTGTAGAAGAGGATACAGGAGAGGAGGCTGGTGTCAGCGAGGAACGCGGAGAGTGATCTCTTTGCGTTCCCCGTTCTGGTCCTCGACAATAAACTCGAGAGGCTCGCCGTAATTGAATTCACTGCGCCCGACGATGCCATAGAAATCAAGTGCACCTTCGACCATCTGATCTTCGACACCCACGATAAACTGACCGGCTCTGAACCCCAGTTCATAGGCCGATGACTCGCGCCGCACCCGTACGAGCAGCAGCCTATCGTCGCCTTGGTTGAGGGCGATCCCCGCCTCGGCCAATCGCTCACGGACACTTTCCTCGTACAAGTTCGCTACCGGGAATTCCGCGAGTGAGACCGGGATTTCGATCTCCTCTCCGTCGCGCCAGAGCTTGACAGAGATGGTCGAATCGGGCTTGGCGGTCGTGACAACCGAGCGGAGGTGATGCCAGCGGGTGATCCGGTTGCCGTTGATCTCGGCGATGATGTCGCGGGGCTGGATGCCCGCGCGGTCCGCGGCGAGCCCGGTCAGGACCTCACCAACGATCACGCCCATGCCGTGGAAGTTTCCTTCAACATCTTTGATGGGGGTCTGTGCCGCGATCCGGTCGGCCTGGATGCCGAGATATCCCCTGCGGACTTCACCGGTTTCAATGATCTGATCGACTACCGACTCGATCACACCAAGCGGGATCGCGAAGCTGATGCCCGCGCTCTGTCCGTCGCGGACGCCGTCACCGTTACGACCGGTCGCGATCGCAACATTCATTCCTATGACATCGCCCTGTGCGTTCACGAGCGGTCCGCCCGAGTTGCCCGGGTTCACTGCAGCGTCGGTCTGGATGTAGTTCGTGAATGTGTTCCCAGAGCCTCTCGTCTCGGGGTTCCGACCAAGCCCAGAGACGATGCCCTCACTCATCGAGAACTTGAAGTTAAACGGCGAGCCAAACGCGAACACGCGCTCACCAACGTTCACCCGTTGGTTACTCGCTCTGCGGAGCGGTATAACACCAATCCCGGGATCAACCTTGACCACGGCGATATCAGTAAAAGAATCCGACGCGAGAAGCTTGCCCCGCATCACACGTCCGTCGGCAAACTCGACATCGATCCGGTCTGCCCTGCCCACGACGTGAGCATTGGTGATGATGTGACCCTCTTCGTCGTACACCCAACCCGAACCAGACGACGCGCTGCCGAACTGCCTCCCGTTGCTTTGGATCAACACTTCGATATGCGTGATGGAGGGCTCGGTCGCGATCGCGATATTGCGGACCGCTCGATCGATGCGCTGCAGGATGTCGTCGTCGTCGATGACCTGTCTTGCGAGCATGACTTCGGCGGTATTACTGGCAAAGACCATCTGGCGAATCGCCGTGGGCCCGGCAAGCATGACCGCAGCCACGCCAAACAACACCACCAACGCCGGCCCGATCGCAACAAACTTCCGCATGGAGCTGCTCCTCTGCTCCTGGACCGCCCGGCGGGTAGCCCAAGCACTGTCAATACCGCTGGGAGGCCTCTCGGCTTCATCAGGGCGAGGAGCACGACCCCACTTCATTAGGATCGGCTATGGGTCTCTTCGACAGGTACGCGACTTTGGTTGCGGGTCAGTCTCAGGTCGTCCAGCCCTCGGTCGTCGCGTAACCGGCACGTGCGCCCAGTCTATCGGACGGCCTTGCTGACCGCGAGAGGCAGATTCACCGGCTGTAGAACCGGTCGGCCTCGCCCTCTCGCATCTCGTAACCCTTGCCCCCGATGTCTCTAAGCGACACGCGCTTCACCCAGTCGGCAGCCGCAGCCTGGATCTCCGTGCCCAAGGACGCCGACCTCTCGGCGAACCTCGGCGGGGCATCGGTCATTCCCAGCAGATCCTGAACAACCAGGATCTGCCCGTGGCACGCGGGGCCTGCGCCGATCCCGATCAGAGGCACGCTTGTCTCGCGGAGCACACGCTCGGTCACCTCAGGGGGGACCGCCTCGATCAGGAGCAGAACCGCGCCGGCTCGCTCGAGCGCGACCGCGTCACGAACGATCCGCTCGGCCTCGTCGGCGCTCCGACCGGCTGACCCGTACCCACCCGCAAGAGCCGCGGTCGAGGGCCGCGAACCGACGTGCGCGCAAACGGCAATGCCCGCTCTTGTCATCCGTTCAACCAGCGGCGTATACGTCTCATCAACCTCGAGCTTCACGCAGTCCGCGTTGCCCTCGGTCATGAACCGCCCCGCGTTGATCATCGCGTCGTCCGCGTTTGCCTGGTAGCTCATAAACGGCATGTCGGCCATCACGAACGCGTTGGGAGCCCCACGCCTGACTGCTGCCGTCAGCGTGATCGTCAGATCAAGCGGCATCTGAACCGTGCGATCGAAACCGAGCACGACCTCTGCCGCGGAATCGCCGATCAGGAGCACTGGCACACCCGCGCGTTCGAGCCAGCGCGAGGTGGTCGCGTCGTACGCTGTCAGACACGCGAACGCGTCACCTGTATTCGCCATCTTGCGCAGCGTTCGGAGGGTGACTCGCTTCTTGAGCGGCGTGCCAAGCAACGACTCTGATTTTTCGTGAGATGACACTGCTGTGACCTCGACGGGCGGCTTGCGATCGGATGCCGTTCGACTCATGGCATATCCTAGGCCGTGGCACAGCAAGGACTTCGATTGACCAGTACGCCCGGCACGCCTGGCGATCGTGCTGCTCGGCAATCCCAACCGGATCATCGCTCCCTGTACGCAATAGCCACCAGTAGGCTTGTGGGCCACCTCGCCCGTTTCCAGAAGTCTCACAAACTCACACGCCCCATCAAACTGCTCGACGTTTCAGGCGGGAAGCCAGATCTGCTCAGAGAGCTCTGCTCATCTGCCTCGAAACACTCACTCTCAGTCGAGATGACGGTGCTCGCGGAATCTGAGACTGTCGCTGAGCTGCTCACCGATGTTGAATCCGATTTCGCTTCGATAGACAGAGTGCCCGACACGCTCGATGTGTACCTGGAGAAGGCGAGCACTGGAGACTTTGATTGCGTTCACACCGCTCTGTGCATGACGCAGCTCCGTGAGGTGCCGATGCTGACCCGGCTCGGGAAGCTCGAACGTCTCTCATCACCGCTGTTCGTGTGGACAGATCTGCCCCGCGGTGCCAGTCGCAAGCAGTACCGCGACATGATGAATCGTGTGGATCTCGGGTTTTGCGCTTACAAGAAACCGCTGCGTTCGCCGGTGTTTACCATCGCCGGTGAGCGGAAGCCGTTCGCGACGATCATGCGAAGCGAGCCCGGTGCCGTTCGATAATCTCATAGAACGGCTCATCGCCTTCTGGCGGCTCGTTCACGCCCGGCTCATACGTTCCGCCCAGGATCAGTGCGTCTGACCTTGGGAACATGTATCGATACCCGTCGTGGTAGATATACCCGAGGTCTTGAGGCTGCATGTGCACGAGCAGACCCCTGGCGGGGAAAATCTGTTCATCCCCGAAGAGAATCCGGCTGCCCATCGCCAGACAGTTCACCACAACCGATGCATCGATGGCTGTCACATCGGTTAGTGACGAGATCGTCGCCGGCACGATGGTTCCTCCGAGTTCAACGACCTCTCGGTACAACTCTGCCATGAACCTGGGCGTGTCGATGAAATACGTCGTGAACACGCGCCCTCCCCGAAAGCCCGGCACATCGCCGTCTTCACTCGTCCAAGGCCTCGGCTCGTTGATCGCACCCGACTCAAAGTACTCCGGGTGAAACTCAGTAAACTCGGGCTCAAAGACGGGCAGCGATCTGATCCCCCACTTCTCCCCTTGAAGCTCGCTCATCGCGTGGTGAGATCTTCGTATGTGCTCGTTGAACGCGTCGCGCCGCGGACCAGGGTCTGGAAAGTCGATCCCGGTGGGAAGCCAAAGCGCACCGGCGATGTTGCTCGTGGTGTCCCCTGCAAACGAGCTCGCGTGCACCGACACCTCGAATCCAGCTAGCAAGAGTGCTCGTGCGGAGGCCAGCCCGGTCACGCCACCCCCAAGAACCGCGACGCGACCCTGATCGGGGCCCACCTTATCTCGGACTGAATCGAGCACCGCATCGGCGCACCCGAGTGCGAGTGTGACCCCGCACCCTCCGTGTCCGTAGTTGTGCACGACATCGATACCCGCAACGCGCTCGGGCTCGAGCCTGAGGCCGCCCGATCTGCAAGGCCTGATGCCGCAGACGAAGCGCAAGATCTTCGAGTCGGAGAGATCCGGGGCTTGGTGGGTCACGTTCACACCGGACGGTAGGACACGATGCCTGAGCCAGCTACGATCGGCGATGCTGAGCAGGACCCACAGGGCGGACGCACTCCTATTCGTGGTGGCGTTCCTCTGGGGAGCCGGCTTTGTAGCGCAGACCGCCGCGATGGATCACATCGAGCCGCTGCTCTTCACCGCGATCCGCTACGCAATCGGAACGCTGTTCCTGCTGCCGTTTGTCATCAGGCGAAAGGCGCTCGGGGGCGAGTGGAGAGCCGGACTCATCCTTGGCGTGGTCATGTTCGCCGCAGCAGCCCTGCAACAGATCGGACTCGTATACACATCTGCAAGCCGGGGCGGTTTCATCACCGGCCTTTATGTGCTGATCGTCCCGATTGCCGGGCTCGTCTTCGGCCACGCGATCCGTCGTGGGCATGTGATCGGAGCGCTCCTCGCCGCGGCCGGGCTTTACCTCCTGAGCGGTGACCTTACAGGCAACACTGGCAAGGGCGACCTGCTCATCATGGGCTGCGCCGTGATGTGGGCCGTGCACGTCGCGATGGTCGGCCACCTCGCGCCCAAAGCAGAGCCACTGCGCCTCGCGATGTCGCAGTTCCTGACCGTCGCGGCGCTCGCTGCTTTCGCAACTCCATTCTTTGAAACGATCAACCTCGACGGCATCTTCGCGGCGAAGATCGCGATCCTCTACTCGGGCATCTTCGCAATTGGCATCGCCTTCTCGCTGCAGGTCGTCGCGCAGCGAGATGCACCGCCTACCCACGCAGCGATCATCATGAGTCTTGAAGCCCCATTCGCAGCCGCAGCGGGCATCTTGATCCAGAACGATCGGCTTGATCTCAAAGAATGGGTCGGTTGCGGGCTGATGCTGACTGGCGTGATCGCGAGCCAGCTACTGACGAGAAAGAAAACGCAGGAAGAGCAAGCGATCGCCGGCGATCCGGTTCGATAGTCACGAGCTATGTGTTTCTGTCGCAGACTGTTCAAGCAAGTTCGTTCAATGCTTCCATTACTTCCTCTGCGTGCCCTGGCACCTTCACCTTGTCCCAGCGCTTGGCAACCTTGCCGCCTGGCGCGATGAGGTAGGTCGTCCGCTGGATGCCCATGTATTTCTTGCCGTACATCGACTTCTCGACCCATACGCCGAACTTCTGGCAGATTTCAGGGTCGGGCTTCTTGTCCGCGTTGACCCGGTCGTCAGCCAGCAGCGGGTAGTTGAGCGACTCCTTCTCGGCGAATTTCTTCTTGCTCTTTGAATTCAGGATACTGATCCCGAAGACGCTCACGCCCTTCTTCTTGAACTTCACGTGCATGTCCCGGAACTGGCACGCTTGGTCGGTGCAGCCGCTCGTCATGTCCTTCGGGTAGAAAAAGAGCACGACCGGGCCGTCCGTGTAGTCGCTCAGACGGTGCTTGACGCCCTCCTGGTCGGGCAGATTGAACGCGGGTGCTTTCTTCCCCTCTTCGATCAACGGCATAGGTGTCCTTTCTTCTCGATCGGGCTGAGTGTACGCCCCGGTGTCGCCGATACACTCTCGCGCGATGCAGGACGAACCCCAACAGAACGAGCAACAGCCAGCCAAGCCAAGCCCGGCTCAGGTGCGAGAGATGCT
>WUAK01000096.1 GCA_009827205.1 Phycisphaeraceae bacterium
AGCCTACCGACAATCGATCGGCTCCGTAGAATCACAGGCTGTGATATCAGGCCAGTACTTGCGCTTGAGGGCAATATCCTCGAGTACATTCGAAAGTACAAGGGCGGCAATGTCGACGTTGATGAGTTCCTGATGTCGCTCGGTGATCAGGATCTTGAGGTCGTCGAGCGAGAGTCAGTTGATGAAGGGCCAGAGACTGACCTCGACAAAATGGTCGCCGGGAGCCCGATTGTCAACCTTGTGAATATCGCGCTGCTCACCGCGGTCAAGGATGGTGCGAGTGATATTCATATCGAACCAGACAAGCGCGGCACGCGTATCCGCTACCGGATCGATGGCGTTCTTCGTGATCTAATGAACCCGCCTCCCGGGATGCATGCGTCGATCGTGAGCAGGCTGAAAGTCATCGGTAAGATGGACATCGCGGTCAAACGCCTACCTCAGGAGGGTCGAGTCAGGATTGTTGCCGAGGGACGCGAAGTTGACCTGCGAATGTCAAGTATGCCCACGCTTCTCGGTGAGAAGATCGTGGCGCGCGTGCTCGATAAATCGAATCTGCGTGTGAGACTTGAGGATCTCGGATTCCGTGAGGATGACATGCTGCGGTTCCGTGAATTGCTTGACCGGCCTCACGGGCTGCTCCTCGTGACGGGCCCGACCGGGTCGGGAAAGACGACGACGCTCTACTCGGCGCTGGATCAGTTGCGAACACCCGAACGGAACATACTGACCGTTGAGGACCCTGTTGAGTACCAGGTCGGACTCGTGAATCAGATTCAGGTGAACGAGCAGATCGGTCTAAGCTTCTCTCGCGCGCTTCGAAGTATCTTGCGCCAGGATCCGGACACGATCATGATCGGTGAGATTCGGGACGAGGACACGGCGCGCGTGGCGGTTCAGGCCTCTCTGACCGGACACCTCGTGCTCGCCACCCTTCACACAAATGATGCTCCAGGAGCGGTTGCGCGTCTTGTCGATATGGGTATCGAGTCCTACTTACTCTCCGGTGCAATTATTGGCGCGGTAGCCCAGCGTCTGCTTCGCAAAGTGTGTCCGCAGTGTGCGGCAAAGTACTATCCAAGCGAACAAGCGTTGCACGACGCCGGGCTGTCAACAGACGCGCCTCGTTCGTTCCGGAAGGGAGCCGGATGTCAGCAGTGCCACGACTCTGGCTTTATCGGCCGAGTTGGAGTTTATGAGCTTATGGGCATCACGCCGGAGCTCCGGAAACTAGTACACATCGGTGCACCCTCGCACGAGCTGAGAGTGAAACTACGGGAAATGAATGTGCCGTCCTTGCGTGAAGAGGCTGTTCGCGTGGCCCTTGATGGACTGACAAGCCTCGAAGAAGCACTTCGTGTGACACACGTTGATGGTGAAGAAGAGCCCAGGGAGATCGATGAGTTGGGAGACGAATCGATGGGGATCGCCGCATGAACTACCGTTATACGGCTTACACCAAGGATGGAACGAAGCAGTCGGGCCTAAAGGAGGCTTCGAGTGAGTCTGAAGCGCGCGCGCTGATACAAGCAGATGGTCTGTACGTAGACACAATTACTGAGCAAGGTGGTAGCGAGAGCAATGCGCCGAGACACAACGTATTCTCAGGAAGTAAGCTCCGACATGTTGCTGGGTTTACCAGGCAGATGGCCGTTCTGATTACATCCGGCACACCGATCGTTCAGGCGCTCGAAGCGGTAGAACGTCAGACAAACGACGCAAAATGGCGTGCTGTCGTCTCCGACCTGCGCGATCACGTAGAAGAGGGCAGGCCGCTCGCCGAGGCGATGTCGCACCACACCGATGCCTTTGACGAGGTATACCGGGCGATGATCGCGGCGGGTGAATCGGGCGGCAACTTTGAGAGCATTCTCGACCGGTTGACAAAGATCGTCCGTCAGGAACTGTCCATCAAGAACAATGTGACCGGAGCTATGGTATACCCGGCGCTGCTGGTATCAGTCGCTTCGGGTGTCCTGATACTGCTCGCGTTCACGGTCCTGCCACGATTCAAAGAGCTATTTGAGACACTCAACACACCGATCCCTGCTACAACACAAATAATCATGGTCGCATCGGAGTACGCTAAATCGTACTGGTGGGCGATCCTGATTGTGCTTGGTGGTGCTGGCTTTGGTGTTTACAGCTGGTTGGGGACGGGCAAGGGGCGGCGTACGTTTCACACGTTCCAAGTTCGGGTACCAGTCTTTGGGAAAGTAATCCGTGACTTCAAGACCGCGAAGTTCGCAAGGGTGCTCGGTGTACTGATGGAGGCGAAAGTACCGCTGCTTGAGTCGCTCGAGATCGCACAGGGCAGCGCGAATAACGTGCTTTATGAAGAGTTGATTGCTTCTGCGCAGGATAAGGTCGAGCGCGGGGAGTCGATGAGCGATGCGTTCTCTGGATCACCACTTCTGCCTTCTTCAGTCAGTGAAGCCATTCGTAACGGGGAGCAGACCGGACGAGTTGGTGAGGTGCTAATGAGCCTTGCGGACATCATGGATGAAGACAACGACATCGTAGTGCGATCACTCACGAGTATTATTGAGCCTCTGATACTCACTGTGTTGGGAGTATTCGTCGGTTTCATCGCGCTAAGCCTATTCCTTCCCCTCTTCGACTTAACCGCATCTACGGGGGCTGGCTGATGATGGTACCTGTACGGAATAAGTTCTCGGTCGGAATCGATGTGGGTTCAGATACACTCCGCGCGGTTGCATTGCGTCATCACGGGGTGAAGTGCGAGATCATTGCTGCGGTAGAGAGTGGCAGAACTCCAAATCACCCTCACCCGACCCAGCTGGACGTCCAGCGACTCGTACACGCGATGGAACGGCAGGGGGTCAGGATTCATGATGCAGTCATTGGAGCGCCTTCTGATCGACTGATGTCGTCGATGATTGAACTCCCACCCAGATCCTCAGGAGCCCCAATCGATTCGCTCGCCAAAGCCGAAATCGCAAAGAGCATCCACGGCAGCTTTGAGTCATATATATGGGATCTTCCTGAGTCGCCGCGCCAGAAAGTAACAGAGTACTTTGCGATTGCTTACAGCCACGAAGACGCTGATGAGCTGCTGGCCCCGTTCGAAGCTGAGGGGATAACTATCAGCGCGATCGAACCGGAACTTACTGCGTTGGCCAGAGTGACAGGTTCAAACAATCGTGTGGTACTCGACATCGGCAGCCGCGGGGCGAGGCTCTACGCATACGCACGCAGTAGCGTACTCTTTGCGAGATGTAATCCGCGGGTAGAGATCTCACCCGATCCCACATCGATTGTTCGTGGATTCATGGGGACGATTGATTATCTCGTCAACAGATTCCCTGATCTCGAAGACGCGACTGTTGTCGTCTTGGGTCAGCCGCATCTCTATGAGGAAGTAAAGCAGGAGCTTCTCAAAGAGTTTGATGCAGATGTCACCAATAAGCTTGTAGTAGATCTGACATCGAGTAGTCAGTTGCGGAACTACTCCTTCGACTCAAGATGGGCGTCGACGATCGGCTTGGCAACCCGTCATGCCGTGAAGGAGGTAGCCTGATGCAACCAAATCTACTTCCTACATCAATTAAGGAAAGATTCAGGCTGCGCAAGAGATTGACGCTCTGGGTTCAGGCCACGGTTGCGACTGGCTTGCTTGGTATCGCAGTCTGTGTTGTAGCAAACTATCTACTGAGTGACATGGATACGCCTGTTCGAGAAGAGCTCCAGCATGTGAAGTCGGTTATCAACAGACTTGAGGCATCAGAGGCCGCAGCCATCAAGCAGATCGAGTTGGTATCGCACGAGCTTGGTGTTGCCGAAGATATTGTGGGCCAGCCGGATTGGAGCATACTTTTGGGCGTGCTTGCCGCTGGTTTGACGGACGGCGCGTATCTGGAAACGCTGACAACATCATTAGTCGAGGATAATGAAGATCTTGACGTCCCTCCCCCGGATAACACCGCAACCGGACCTTACCGTGTCACGGTGACTGGTGTTTCGTTGCTGCAAGGTGACGCGACTCGTTATGCATTGTTCCTCGAGCAGTGCAGGATCTTTGACTCTGTCAGACTCGTGGCAACCCAGCCGCGACCAGATATAAGCGAGCGTGCGGTCGGCTTTGAGATCATGTGCGAGATTGGGCACATCGAATCGGAGGCTTCTCAATGAATGCCCGAGCTGTAGATGTCATAGGTATCTCGATGATCGCGTCGGTTGTAGCCGGG
The DNA here is from genome assembly GCA_009827205.1 of Phycisphaeraceae bacterium. GTDB lineage: Bacteria > Planctomycetota > Phycisphaerae > Phycisphaerales > UBA1924. The sequence continues at coordinate 4,209 of WUAK01000096.1, forward strand.
ATGTACCTCGGTGGAGCTCGTCCGCTTCAGATCGCTTACTCAGACACTGTCTCGCTCAAGGCCGACCTCTGGCTCTCACAGCGAACGCTCGCGGAGCGTGAAGAGTCAGAAAGACGCGCAAGTGAAACTGCAGATCAGTTATCCGATCGGCTTGAGAAGCTAGACATCGAGCTATCAAGTATCGATCAGATGAACGCTCGGCTCTCTCGACTCACCGCTATCGCTGAGCGAGCGGGGATGACACTCGAAGGCCTGCGGCCAGGCGCCGAAGCGAAGGCCGAACGCTACCGGGCGATCGAGATCACGCTTATCGGCCGAGTCAACTACGTCCAGGCAGTCGAGTTTTTAGCTGTTCTTCGGGATGAACTGCCGGATACTGGACTGCTCGGAATCAGATTCGAACGGATATCAACTCAGGATGGTGTGTCTGGACGCCTGCAGCTAGAGATGGTCTGGTACGCGGCTCCTAACGCTTCTGACGGTCATGAGGGCTGAGGCTCCGATTCATCACTGAGTTCGCTTGCATCATCAGAGATCGAATCAGACAGTTGTCTTCGTGGCGGGAAAGAAACCAAATCTCATTCATGTCGGTATTGTTGGCGCTGCCCTCGGCGGCCTTGCGTTCGACAAGTTTGTCCTCCGTGCGGAGGCAGATACTGTCGTGCCGACAGAATCGCTGGAACAGACTGCGGGTGTGGACTCGAGTGCCGATACGCAGGCAGTATCGCTGAACACCGAGCCGTTGGGTGAGCGATTCGAGCAGGCGGGGCAGAGGCTGTCACTGCCAGCGTTCCGCAGGCTGGATGCGTTTAGTGAGCCTGCAGAAGAGATCGTGCTGCAAGCCGAGTCCGAGAATCCAACACATCAAGGCACTGGATTTACTTCACGTCATCAACTGACAGCTGTGCTGAGTCAACCAAGCGGTGATATCGCCGTAGTTGATGGACGATTGTTGAAGATCGGCGACACCGTAGAAGGTATCGAGCTGATCAAGATCGAAACTGACGGAGCCATCTTCAAGCTGGGTGAGCAGGAGATCAGGCTGCCTCTGGATCGACCCGGTCTCGACCGATAACAGCATTTCCTTGCATAATTCGGCTCAGAGCCTCGGTGACTCATCAAGCCCTCTCTGGCTGCTGCCGATGTGCAGTGTAAGTAGCCATAACTATGGGGGATTGGCAGATGAACTTTCGTATCACTCGTAACCGTCGTCGGGCGTTCAGCCTCATCGAACTTGTCATAGTTGTTGTGATTCTCGGCGTGATTGGCGCCGTGGCGATCCCGCGAATGAGCCGTGGCGCTGAAGGTGCAGCCGAGTCCGCGCTCGTCTCGAACCTCGCAACCCTTCGTGGTGCGATCGAGCTATACGCAGCCGAGCACGGCGGCACGTTCCCGACCGAAGCGAACTTCGCTGACCAGATGCTGCTCTACAGCAACGCATCGGGCGGCACAAACGCAACCAAGACCGGTGCGTTCATCTATGGTCCGTATCTCCGCTCTGTCCCGGCACTGCCAGTCGGCGCACGCCAGGGCTCGAGCGGTGTTGCTGCTGCAGACGCAGCTGGCATCGGCTGGATCTACGACGATACCACTGGGTCCATCGTTTCCAACACCACTGGCGCCGAGGTCAACGGCTCCGGCACCGCGTGGAACACGTTCTAATCTAACTGAAAGCGGCGTCCAGTGACGCAAAGCGCAACTCCCATATCGAACACAAACGCCCTGGCCGCACGATCGCGGTCCAGGGCGTTTACTCTGCTTGAGCTGGTCATCGTCATTGTGATCATCTCAGTGACAGCTGCGATCGCGATACCTCGCATGAGCAACGCCGGTTCGCGGTACAGCGTGGACGCCGCTGTTCAGCAGCTGCTAGCTGATGTAAACATCACCGCAGCCGTCGCGAACGGTGCGAGCCAGTCGCATTCGATCGCCTTTGACGCATCTACTGAAACCTATGAACTGATCGGGCAGCCAAGCCCCAGCAACCCGGCTCAGAACCATACGGTGGACCTCAGCCGAGAGCCGTTCAACGTCAACATGCTCGGGGTGTCGCTCGGCGATAACCAGCTCGACATCTCCGGCCATGGTCTGCTGCTCGAAACAGGGCAGCTCACGCTCGCAGTGGGGCGAGACGCGCGAAGAGTCGTCTTCACCTCGGGCTCCGCGAGCGTGCAGGTCGTCAGTATTTCGCTGAATACACCCACTGATGGCGAAACGATCTCGATTCGGTCCACAGATTCAACGAAGACCTTCGATATGTCAGCAAACGACGCGGTCATGAAGGCGAGTGTCCGATGAGAAGGCGCGGATTCACGCTGATCGAGCTCGTTGTCAGCTTAGCCGTGGTCGGCATCCTCATATCTGCCATCGGTTCGTCGATCGTCATCGCTACTCGCTCGCTGCCAACGTCAGGAGGCCTGGCGGAAACCCAGGCATCGACGGGTCGAGCGCTCTTGCTCATCGGCGAGGACATCAGGCTCGCGACGACCGCGACGATCACGAGTGGTCGGCAGCTCGATCTCACACTGCCTGACCGCACTGGCGATGCCGCCTCCGAAGCGATCATCTACTCCTGGTCCGGGGTCAACGGCGATCCGCTCGTGCGTTCGTTCAACGGTATAGACAATGAGCTCGTCACGTCACTCGGTGACTTTGATGTCTCCTCAGCGGTACGGTCCAGCTTCGATGCAGACGGCAGAACAAGCAAACCATCAGACAGAATCCGCGTTGAAATAACGACTGGTGGTGTTGAGCCTGTCTTTGTGACGGGTGAGTTCAGACTCCTGAACACGAGGGCGCCTTGATGAGAGCGAAGCGATCCTGTGGGTTTGCGATGGTTGAGATCGTCCTCGCCACGGCAATCGTGGGTGGATTAGCGGCTGCCGCGCTGTCGCTCGCCGCTTCCAGCGCGGGACAGAAGGCAAGGGCAGCAAACCTCGCACGGGCTCAAATGCTGTCCAGAACACTCGCTGAAGAGATCGCAACCAGGCCGGTTGCCGATTGGAGTTCTGGTGGGCTCGATCTCAAAATCAGTGATGGGTCATTCGCGCTCAAAACAGATCCGGATGCGACCCGAACGACCAAGAGCACGGGCAACAGGTCGGGATTCGTCACCATCGATGAATACAACGGCTACTCGGAGTCCCCGCCGACCGACGAGAACGGAAACGTCCTCAAAGGCTATTCGGGCTGGACGCGAGGCGTCGAGATCGACATCGTGCGTCTGGGTGATCCGGACACTGTGCAAGCTTCCGAGACCGGGCTGCGCAAGATCACAGTGAAGGTCCAGATTGGTGATGAGATCATCGCTCAGACGACGTTCCTGCGCAGCTCCGAGTGGGAAAGGGTCCAGCCATGACCACGAAGAACAGGTCAGGGCGGGGCACGGTCTACCTGCTCGTCCTGATGTCATCGGTCATCGTCACGCTGATCGGGCTCATGGGGTTCCGGATGCTGCGCGCGCAGGCGGCGATCGCACAGTCGGATACCGATCGCGACGAAGCACTCGTGATCGCCGAGTCCGCGGTGCAGTGGGGGGTTCACATCGTCTCACTCAAGGGTGACTGGCGCGACAGCATCGCTTCGGGTGTGCCCATCCGCACAGGTGCCTTCGGAAACGGCACGATGAGTGTCACCATCACAGACAAGGACGACGGCGATATCGCTGATGACGACACAGAAGAGTTTGTCATCTCGGGGACCGGCGTCGTCGGTGATGCAACACAAACGCTTGAGGTCACCGTCTCTACAACCGGCGGTCCCCATCCTTCACTCGAGAAATCTATTACAGTGGGCGACAGATTCGCACTCGATACCGGGGCATCCGTGACCATCGAAAACGGTGGCACCGCCAAGCGTTTGACTACCTATAGCGGAATGTCCTTCAGCTCCAGCAAGGTATCGATCGAAGACCCTGTCGATCTGCCGGATCCGTCGTTGCTTGGCACGTGGATAGACAAGGGCACACTGATCGATTCAAGCTCGCACTTGGGCTATTTCTCTAACGTTACATTCTCTAAAGCATCTGCTCCGAGTAAGGTGGCCGTTGATCCAGACGGTATCTACGTCATCGACGCGGGTGGGAAAGATTTCTACCTGAAAGACTGCACGGTGCAAGGTACCCTCATAGTCACAAATCTGGGTACTAATAGTCTGATCGTAGACGGATCCAAATTTGCATTTGGTGATCATGGTGGACCGACTCTTCTGGTTGATGGCAATGTCGAGTTGGCCACTGGTTGGGGTGTCGGTGTTCATCAAGGCTTAATCTATGCGAACGGCGACATCTATATCTCAGATAACTTTATGTTGGTTGGTGCTATGTTCGCGACAGATGACGTCTGGATTGATCCGGTCACTGTGACCATCAACGACCACCCTAGCGCAACCGCAGGGCCGCCAGATGGCTTCACGCAGACATCAGGCTACGAGATTGTGGCTGGTTCCTGGGATCGGGTTGTCAACTAATTCTCAGCCTGCTATCTGACCACTAAGCGGCTTTGCTCGTCGAAGACGCCGCTTCCTCGGCGACCATCTGGTCATAGACAGCCAAGTCAATCTTCATGAACGCGTCGACGACATCAGGGTCGAACTGCGTGCCTTTACACTTCTCGAGTTCGGCGAGCACCTTCTCGCGGGGCATTGCTGAGCGGTAGGAGCGGTTCGAACTCATCGCGTCGAAGGTGTCGGCGCACGCCAGGATGCGGGCCATCTGGGGGATCTCATCGCCCGCCAGGCCGTGCGGGTAGCCGCAGCCGTCCTGTCGCTCGTGGTGATGCAGCACACCGGGCAGGACATCTTCCAGGCCGGTCAGATCCTTCAAGATCCTGTACCCGATCTCAGGGTGTCTTTTAATGTGCTCGAACTCATCGTCCGTGAGCCGTCCGGGCTTGCAGAGCACCGCCTCGGGCACGCCGATCTTGCCGACATCATGCAGGAGGCCAGCGATCCGAACCCGCTCCGCGTCCTGCGTGTTCATACCGAGTTCGAGCGCGATCTGCTCACCCAGATAGGCGACCCGTCGTGAGTGGCCCTCGGTGTAGGCGTCCTTGGCATCGATCGCTGCCGAGAGTGACTCGACAATCCCAACGAAAAGCCGTTTCTGGATGTCGTAGAGCCTCGCGTTCGAGAGGAATGTCGATGTGAAGCTTGAGGCTGCCTCTATGAGCTTCGTGTCGTAGCTTGAGATGTGCCCGCCCTCGGCAATCTTGTCGCCCGCGACGATGAGTGCGTCAGTGCCGTACTCGTTCGGGAGCGAGCGTACAACTGCGCCGAGTGAGTCTTTCCACTCGTTGAGCGGT
>WUAK01000097.1 GCA_009827205.1 Phycisphaeraceae bacterium
AGATAGCCGATTGTAACGAATCTTGGCTCCTGGAGCATAATTTCTTTCGATTGGCGAATTTGCGGACATACAAGCCAGAGGCCAAAGTCCGGATATTACTTACCCACAAACCAGATTCCGAACATCGTGTTCGCTGTAAATCCGAGCAAATTAGCCGCCCATCCGGACTCGATCGACATTTTGACGCGCACGATCGACCGCGTTCTTGAGCGGTTCGCTGGAGGGAGCCATATCAGAGGCCTGCCTGATCAGCCCCAGACCGGCTTCGAGGTCGCCTGTCGCCAGCAGTGCCTGCCCCAAGTCATGCACGATAATCGGCGATTCCGGCTTGAGATCGCGTGCAGTCATGAGTGCCTGGAGTCCTATCTCGGCAGTCGTCCGATCTCTGAGATTCAATCCGAGTTTCACGGCATACTCGCCAATGGAAAGCAACTCCCAAGGGGATTCACCGGCCAAAGAAACTGCCGTTTGCAAACGTGCACGACCTGTGTCGGCCTTGCCTTGGCCCATCTCGACCGCAGCCACGTTCTGGAGCAGAGCGATCGACTCCGGAAAACGCTCGACTGCAAATGTTCCAGTAGAAAGCGCAAGCTCTTGAGCACCGATAGCAGAAAGAAGCGAGACAACAACCCCTAGTTGAAGTGGACTGGCATCCTCGTTCGCTGCAGCTCGCTGCAGTAAATCGATAGCACGGTCCGTTTCATTCAGTTTGGCTCTGACCCGTGCCAGCAGGATCAGGTCACTCACGGATTCGATTTCTTCGTCATCGACTCCTGAGAGATAACTCTGGACCAGATCCCATCTGGCAGCCGCGATCGAGAATTCCGCTGTTTGCAACCTGTAGGTTCTGTTGTCGAGTCGGGTGCCGATGAGCGTATCCCAGAAAGCAAATGCCTCAGCGGGATCGTTGTTGCTGGCGTTTGTCAACCGCATCGCGATTTCAGGAACGAGATCCGAGGTTGTTTCGCGTGATTCCACGTGCTTCTGCAGGAACTCCAGGACATCGCTGTCACTTGCTCCCTGCCTTCGCATGAGTTGAGCAATCTGTCTGACGAGGCTCTCAGTTGGGTTGCCTTCGTCGAATACTTCTCTCAGAAGCGATGTCGCGTTCGATTCATTATCAATGATCAGGGCAAGGAAGGCCATTTTGCGCTTGTGCTCGGCGTTGAGAGACCACCCGTAACCGCCATCTGTAAGAGCAGCTGTTTTCCGGTACGACTCATAGCCCCGTATTGCCCTGTCACGTGTCTCATGCGTAGGGACATACACATCCCGCAGCACAATCTGAAGCGGCACGTCGATGCGTTCGTGAGCGACGTGCGCGCTGAACCTGTTTACGTTGACCCAACCGCTCCAAGCAGCGCTTAGTAAGACTATCGCTGAAAGAGCACCAGCAAATAGACCAGTACTGGTCACCCGGCCCTTGGCCTTGAGCTGCAGGTTCTGGATGCGCACGTTGGGCTTCGTGATGAGTGACCAGAACTTCCAAGCGGCGAATGTCCCCAGACCTGCCATTCCCGCAGCCATCAGCATGGGCACGAGGTTCAGCATCCCACGAAAAGCCATAAACGTGGCGATAAAGACCAGAGTGAGCGCTATCTCCTCGGGCCAGGAGAGATCGAAGCGCTTTGGATTTGCTTTGATCTTCTCACGGCGCTGTTTGGCGCCATCATCAACCGGCTTTGTCAGGATCGTTGGCTTCGCGAATGAGAAGCTCAATGCATCGTTCGGACAAGCGCTGACGCAGTCGAGACACTTCATACAACCCGGATCCACAACCATACCAAAGTCACGCACCTCTTCGGCGACGCGTACATTCGATGTGCAGACCGCGGTGCAGTGGCCGCATTGCTGGCAGTCATCGTTCACAACGATCCGGCCCGGGCTGACCTGATCGGCAACACCGAAGATCCCGCCGTAAGGGCACCCATAAGTGCAGAACCCCTTGGACCCGAGGAAATACACGGCCGCGAACCCGACGACGAGGAAGAATGGAATTGCGACATACCAAGGGGGGAATGTTGCCCAGAAATCCTCCACGATGACAGCAGAGCTGAACCCATGAAACTCAACAACACCACCGAGCCAGATCGGAGGCTCAACGCCCATCGATATCAGCGCCGGGAAGAGCGCGACCCTCTTGAACGTGGGCCAGACAAACATGTAGAGCCCAAAGATGAGCGGCGCCCAGACAAGCAGTCTCGATCGGAACGGCTTTGGCCGTACTCCCATCTTGTTCATCATCCACGTGCAGGCGTCCTGGAGCGCCACCACGTGACACCCCCACCCGCAGAAGAAACGCCCGAACACGATTGTTGCGAGGATGGCAAGGACAAAGAAGATAAAGCCGGCGTTGACCTCGCCGAATTCGAGAGTTTCCATCGACTCACTCGGCTCGACCGGCGAAACCGTTGATCCTGTGATGAGCCACTGGATGATGTGAGCGGTAATGAGGATGTGCACCAAGACAAGCACCGCGGCCCGTCGCTTGCCCATCTTCGAATGGGGCCTTTGTTTCTGACCCGACCCGCTCAGCACGTTGAGTGAGACATCGCGCGGCTTTGAATTGCTCGCTTTGTCATCTTTGCTGCTCATGGGTCTCGTTGCTATCCGCTGAGGTCGGATGATTTATGCCTTGGACTCCAGTTCTTCCCATCGGGCATAGAGGCGTTCGACTTCCTTCTGAGCCTCGTCAAGCTCCTGACAAGCTTGGGTCATTTTAGAGTGGTCCGCGGAGATCTCCGGGTCTGATAGCTTGGCCTGTGCCGATTCGAACACCAGTTCTGCCTCGGAAATGACGTCTTCGATCGATGCGTATTCACGCTTCTCGTGATACGTCAGCCCTTTCTTGCCGGTTTTGGGCTTGAGCCCCCCGCCGCCGTCAGGCTTGGTGGACGGCTTGGGCTTCTGCACGACCGTGGCGTCAAGAGCCTGGCCAAGGCTCGCGTACACGCCGCTCCCTCCCTGTCCGTCGAGCGCAACGTAGGTCGTCGCGAGCCTGTCGAGCATCGCCCGATCGTGTGTGACAAGAATGAGTGTCCCAGGGAAGTCCTCGAGCGCCTCCTCAAGAATTTCAAGAGTCGGAATATCGAGATCGTTGGTTGGCTCATCAAGGACGAGAACATCGGCGGGCTGAAGCATGATGCTCGCGATGTGGATACGAGCAAGCTCACCTCCACTTAGCGACTTCACGGGCTGATCAAGCTGTTCTTCCTTGAACAAGAATCGTTTCGCCCAGCCGATGATGTGGACTGACTTGCCCCTGAAGCTGACCTGCTCCGCCCCTGGAGAGAGAGCCGAGCGGAGAGGTGTCTCTGGATCGAATGACTCACGGTACTGGCTGAAGAGCACCATCTCGGGCTTTGGATCAGCGAGCTTGATGCTTCCTTCATCCGCATCGAGCTTGCCTGTGAGTACACGGATAAGTGATGTTTTGCCGCTCCCGTTGGGTCCGAGCAACCCGACGCACGTCCCGGGGCTCAGAGTCAGGTCGAGATCTGTAAAGAGCCGCTTCCCACCGAGCGACTTTGTAAGACCCTTCGCGACAAGCAATTTCCTGGTCTTGCGATCAGAGGCGTTGAAATCGAGCCCCGCTCCTTTGCGCGAAGCCGCAGCGTTAAGCGCCCGAAGCTCATCAAGCGAACGCATTCTGTCGTGGCTCGCGTCGATTCTGCCTTTCGCCTTCGTCTGTCGCCCCTGTGGGCCCCTAGAGAGCCAGTCCAGATCTTTGCGGACCTGATTCGAGAGCACCTGTTCTGCTTTGGCGATCGAATCGAGGTACTCCTCCTTGCGGCGAAGGAACTCCGTGTAGTTCCCACGGACGCTGAACATACCTTCTGCATACGCGTCACTGATCTCGATGATCCTCGTTGCGACGGACTCAAGAAAGGCACGGTCGTGTGTGACGAAGATCGCTGAACTGCCTCCTACTCCACCTGCAGATCTCTTGACGATTGATTCGAGCCACCTGATACCTATGAGGTCGAGGTGATTCGTCGGCTCATCGAGCATAATGAGGTCTGGTTCGCCGCTGCCCTCGGCGAGTGCTCTTGCGATCGTGAGACGTTTACGCCACCCGCCAGAGAGGCTGTGTGCTTCGGCGTTGATGTTCGACTCGTTAAAGCCGGCCTTACCGAGCTGTATCCCAGCGAGGGTCTCGGCCTCGTGCTCGTCGTGTACTTCCACCGCACTCATTGCGGCCTGCGTAACGATCGAGCGAGGTGTCTTGCCTGGCTCGAATGTGTCATCTTGCGGAACGTATACAGCCTTAAGTCCCGGAGCGCTGGCAATGCGGCCGCCGTCGGGCTGGACGATGCCCGCGAAGATCTTGAGGAGCGTGCTCTTACCTGCACCGTTTGGACCGATGACACCAATCCGCTCCCCGGGCTCGATGACAAGATTCAGGTCTCTAAAGAGCGTCCTGAGCACATAGGTCTTTGTAATGTCCTTCGCGGTTAGCAGCACGGATCGTATTCGCCTCAGCTAGAGTTGGCTAAAGCGTAGTGCGCCCGTTTGATTTCGGCATCCTGGATCAGGCGGCTGCCCTGACTTTGCCCGAGACATAGTCCATGATCTCGCTAGCGATCCGGTCGAGTGAGCAGACTTTGACGGCGCCGCCACGAGCGATAGCTTCCTTTGGCATCCCGAACACAACACAGGATTCCTCGTCCTGTGCAATGGTGTACGCACCCGCGTCGCGGAGTGACTTCAGCCCATCTGCACCGTCGTTGCCCATCCCGGTCATGATAATACCCATCGCATTCTTGCCTGCGGTCTGCGCGACTGACTCGAAGAGAACCTCAACCGATGGTTTGTGCCTGCAGACCCGGGGGCCATCTGTTACATGAGCGATGTAGCGTGCGCCGTCTCGAGCGAGCCTGAGATGTTTGTTACCAGGAGCGAGCAAAGCGCGTCCTGGCAGGACTGAATCGCCGTCTTTGGCTTCCATGACCTCGATGTCACATAGCTCATTCAGGCGAGCAGCAAACGAGGCTGTGAAGCCCTCGGGCATGTGCTGAGTCATGACGATGCCGGGGGTCTGTTTAGGGAGAGCGGTGAGAACGGTCCGCAGCGCTTCGGTACCCCCGGTAGATGTGCCCATCGCTATGACTTTGTGTGTCGTCTCAATCGTTGAGAGCGAGGGACGCAGCTTAAGACGCTCGACGTCGCCGCTCGGAGCCGATCTTGGCTTCGGAACGGGCATCGTTGCTGCAGCACGAACAAGCTGACCGAGTTCGCGTGACATCTCACCGACCGTATACGCCTCAGCGGGCTTGGCTACAACACCACACGCACCGGACTCGAGACATGCAACTGCTGTGTCGCAGCCCTTCTGCGTCAGCGAGCTGACGATGACCGTACGGACAGGATGAAACTTCATGAGCTTGCGCAAGAACGTCAGCCCGTCCATGCGTGGCATCTCGATGTCCAATGTGATCACGTCAGGCTTAAGCGCCATAATCTTGTCGCGCGCAACGAATGGATCTGGCGCGACACCAACCACTTCGATCCCTTTCTGTTCGCCCAGCCCCCGCTTCAGAGCCATGCGGACGACAGAAGAGTCATCAACGATGAGTACACGCGTATCGGGCATCTCTCGATAGCTCCAGTTCGTCCTTAGGCCGCTTTTCTATTTGATTCCGTGCTGGGAATCCAGTAGATATCGAGGCGCTCACCTTCAGCGTCGAGAATGCAATGCACACTGGTTCCATCAGCATAGATAGCCGAGCTATCTATGACTTCAGGCAGCCCAAGCGAGAGTTTGCAGTGAACACCCCCCAGGACTGTCACAACAGACCCGCCCACGATGTTTGTCATCTCACGCAGAGCATCGAGTCCTTCGCCGTCAGTCTTGACATCTTCAGCACAGACACCCAGCAGGCTTGAAGCAAGTTCAACAAGGAACCCAGTGCTACCCGAGAGGATGACTGAGCCTGATTCTGGTCCCGTGTACTCGATCTTCGAGTGCCAATCGCATTCGGGTAGCTCGTCAAGGAAGTCCTCGTCCGCGGGCTCGGCTACAACGAATGCCGTCCTCTCGAGTGCTTCGATCGCGAGTTCGCCCAATCTATCAGTATTGAGATCGCTCATAGCTTCACTCCCAGGTTGCTTACAATGATCTTTCTGAGATCTTCTGGCTCAAACGGCTTGTGCAGAACTTCGATCGCACCGAGTTCTCTCATCCGATTCAGGCGATCCTCGTTGCTCTCGGTGCTGACAACAACAACCGCGACATCCTTGAGATCTTCTTGTTTGCGGAGTTCCTCAGCGAACTCTTCGCCGTTCATCACGGGCATGTTGAGATCGAGCAGGACCAGATCAACCCACACGGTGGACATGATCTCCAGGGCTTCCTTGCCATTTCCGGCTTCGAATATCCTGTCCTCTTCGAGGCCTGCAAGCTTGACGACCTTCTTGATCGCAGTTCGCAGAATGGGTGAATCATCAACGATGAGCAGGTTGCAACTCATGCGACACTCCTTTTCGTGCCATCGGTCTCGATACCGAGTGCTTCTTCGATGCTGCGCAGAGAGTCCCACATCGAGGCTATAGCCCTCTCCGCAGCTCTCCGTGAGAGTTTGAGACTCTTCTTCACGTGGTCCGCCAATTCATACTGAAGCCCATCGCTTCCGAGCGAGATGCCAGACCACAGAGCGACAATGTCACCTGCATGGACGAAATCGGTGAGCTCATCGTGAAGATCGCCGCTCTCTGGAGGGCAGTGGTGATACTCAACCGCACGCGAGATCCGCTCGGGCAACTGCCAATACCGGCAGAGGGCGGCACCTACCTGTGCGTGATCTGTACCGAAGGCTTCACGCTCGGCGTCTACAAACGTACGATCAGCGCACAGTTTGCTCTGGACTGATGCGACATAGTCAGCCCCATAGGCTCGATCGAGCACAAGCTTGCCAACATCCCGAACCAGACCGGTTACGAACGCAAGATCCTTCAGCTCTGGATTGTGTTTAGCGGCCATGCTTTCGGCAGCAAGCGCACCGCCAATCGCGCCGCGCCAGAGTCGCTCTCTGCTCAATTCGAATGCGTCGCAACCGCCGCTGAACACGGTTGCTGCTTGCTGCTCTAAGACAATTTTGGTCAGCGTGCTCCGGCCAAGCCTGACGATGCTCTCTCGAAGATCGAACTTGCGTGACGGGGTTCCAAACGCTGCAGAGTTCGCGTATCGAAGCACCGCAATACTAAGGGCTTCGTCGACGCGGACTATCTCGGCAACATCGTTGATCGAGACATCATCATCCCCAAGCATCCCAACAAGTTGCGATGTGGCTGTCGGGAGCGTAGGAAGTGATTCGATATCTGAGATGAGTGCATTTATATCGGCCACAGGACGTTCTCCATTCCGCGGTTACGCACGGCTACTCTTCCATCATCGAGTGACAGATGAAGAGTGCGGCTTTGATTCCCGCCCGTGTCGTCTGCAGAAAGCAACACGTTGTTCTTCCAGAAGATCTTTCTGAGCACGGTCCGATTTCGTGAGCCGATCTTGAAGTGCCCGCTGTCGGCAAGAACCTCGGCCCCGCCCGCAGCGCAGACTATGAGATTCTCCTTCTTCGCACCGAGCTCATACGCATTTTTGAATAGCAGTGGGATTCCGGTATCCGCGAACATTGCGGGATTGCCGTCCGCTTTGTCGGCATTGATCTTCGAATCCGGGAGCATGAAGTGCAGCATTCCACCAACGTTCGTCGATGGGTCGTAAATCGTGACGCCGATACAGGAACCAAGCGCATGTGTAACTATGTTTACACCTGGTCCTTTGGCTACGCTTAGATCAGCGACTCCAACAGTAATCGGCTTGCCGGCAGGCTGTGTGCTCGTCGATGCAGCGGTGATTGACATCGATTTCCCTTTACTTCACATATACCGACGGCTGAACCGTGCGGAGTTCCTGACTTGCTTTGCCTGCTGACTCAGCGCTCCCCACGGCTAGCACACCGCCGGGCTGGAGTACATCGCAGATACGTTGTACCAACTTGTCCTTTGTCGGCTTGTCAAAGTAGATCATTACGTTTCTGCAAAAGACAACATCGAACTTCCCTTGAAAGGGCCATTCGTCCATCAGATTTAGTTGCCCAATCCTCACATAGCTGCGTACTCGCTCGTTGACCGCATATACAAGATCGCTGCCGCTGCCTTGAGGCTCAAAGTACTTGGCAAGCAGGTCCTTGGGCATATTCTCAAGCATTACTGCGGGATAGACACCATCTCGGGCATTCTGCACTGCTGTGTTGGCAAGGTCAGTCCCGAGTATCTTGAAATCCCACTCGTCAATGTTCGGCAGACACTCAAGTGCCTGGATTGCCATGGAGTAGGGCTCCGGCCCCGTTGAGCACGCGGCCGACCAAATCCGTATCCGCTTGCCTGCCCGCGTTGTGTTTCCGCGCGCCAACGGGGTATAGAACTCACGCTCAAGATAATTAAAGTGCTCGATCTCCCGAAAGAAGCTCGTCACGTTTGTAGAAAGTAGATCAAAGAGCTCGAGGAGATCGGCATGAGTCGCCTGCTGCTCGATGTAATTAAGGTACTCGTCAACTCCAGAAAATCTTGACTTGCGCAAGTACTTCATCATTCTCGTCGAGACGAGCTGCACTTTCTTCTCACCCAGAGACAGCCCCCACTTGTCGAAGGCGATTCTCGAGATTCTCGCGAACTGTTTATCCGCGAGCAGCCCAATTGTACCAGTACCAATATCCATGCTCAGGCCGCGGCTCGTTTGGAATCATCCTCAGAGTTTTTGCCATTGCTGACCTGCGCGAGGTCGTTCACTGAGTTAGCAGACATCACCTTGTCAATGTCAAGCAGAATCAGAACACGCTGGATATCACCCTCGGCAACCTTGCCCATACCCATGATGTACTCTGTGCTGAGCGAGCACCCGAACTTCGGCGCTGGCTCAATCTGTGATTTACCGATGTTCTTTACTTCACGGACGTTGTCGACGATCACACCCATCTCGAACTGGTCGCCGCCATCTGAGTCGTTGACTTCCACGACGATGATGCACGTCTCTTCGTTATAGTCGATGCTGTCCATTCCAAACTTGTTACGAAGCTCAATAACAGGAATGATCTTGCCTCGGAGGTTCACGACGCCCTTTACAAAGCTCTCGGTTTGGGGAAGCGGCGTGATATCGAGGACACCGATGATCTCACGGACACGCAGGATCTCAACGCCGTACTCCTCGCTCCCGAGGCAGAAGGATAGAAACTTGTCCTGGTTGTCATCACCAGAATCGGCGATCTCTTTGTTCATCGCATTCGTGTAGATCGGAAGAGCCCACGTCTG
>WUAK01000098.1 GCA_009827205.1 Phycisphaeraceae bacterium
TCGACACACTCAAGCGAGCTGGGCTTGGCTCATTGCTGGACGAGCTGGATTCGCCGAGCATCGAGACCACTCGGGTCTATCACGCGGGCAGCGAAGCGGCACTCGCCAGCCCCGGCATGCGCGCCATCTCGCGTAACGCCCTGGATGCGGCACTCGCTGACCACGCGAGTGATGCAGGAGCAGATCTCATATTCGGCGTTCGCGCAGAGATCGCAAGCATTGGTGATGCGCACTCGCTGGCACGGGTCGAGCTGCGCGGCAACGAATCGGGACCGATCGAGTGCGGGGCAATCGTGCTGGCAGCGGGTCTTCGTTCGCCGAGTTCTGATGCTGCACAACGAGGCAGACCGAACTTTGGACGAATGTCACACATGGGCCTTGGTGCAGTGGCAGAGACCGGACCAGGGTGGTTGCGAGTTGGCGAGTTGTCGATGTTCTTTGGCGCCGATGGGTATGCGGGTTGTGTGCTTGATGAGGCCGGACGCGTGACCTGGGGGGCCGCGGTCTCGCCAGAGGCAATCCGTCGCGCGCGCTCACCTGGCGCATGCATCGAACGGATCATGCACGAGTCGATCGGCGAGTCGGCGAATGTTTCTGAGCTGGATTGGCGGGGCACACCTTTGCTTTCGAGGCGTGTGCCCGCACAGTCATCGCGCGTGTACCGGGTCGGGGACGCTGCTGGGTATGTCGAGCCCATCACGGGCGAGGGCATGTCGTGGGCACTGGCGTCTGGCTACGGCGTTGTTGAGATCCTGGTTGACGCGATTGCGGGAGGGACGGAGCACGTCGAGAACCGGTGGCCCGCTCGCAGCGCAGCGCTCCTTGGAAGTCAGAAACGAAGGTGCGGTTTCGTTGCGAGGAGCGCGAGGAACAGGGTCGCGATGCGTGCAGCGATGGTTGGAATGAAGGCGAGCCCGAACATCGCAGGCCGACTCGTTGCATGGTCGGTCGGCAGAAAGGAGTTCGCGTGAGCAGCATCCGTTCGGTTGGGACCGCGGTGCCGACAGTCTCCTCAGAGCAGTCTGATACTGCGCGCGAGGCGGCTCGTCTGACGCAGGCCAGCGAACGGCGCGCACGCGCTATCGAGAAGCTCTACAACGCAAGCGGTGTCGACGAGAGACACCTCGTGGTTGCGTCAGAATCCGGTCACATGCCGTTTTTCGCGGATCACCAGAGCAGTCACCAAGACGGTGTTCAACTCGGGCCCACGACGAGCAGCCGGATCGCGTTCTACGAACAACACGCGCCTCGGTTGGCTTATGAAGCAAGCGAGAAAGCGCTTCGGGAGGCCGGTATCGAGGCGACTGATATTTCACATCTGGTCATGGTGTCCTGCACTGGTTTGGGTTCGCCTGGTGTGGATCACAGGCTCATCGAGATGCTGGGTCTGTCTCGCGATGTTCAGCGCACGTTCATCGGGTTTATGGGCTGCCACGGCGCGATCAACGGCCTGCGTGCCGCAGAAGCGCTCACTCATGCGACAGGCGGGAAGGTCCTTCTTTGTTGTGTTGAGCTCTGCTCGCTTCATTTCCAGTACGCGCCGGGCCCGGGTGCCGTGACCGCCAACGCGCTCTTCGCCGACGGCGCCGGCGCTTGTGTCCTGACTCCCGATGACAGCGGGGCGCAGCTGCTGAATTTCGGGTCGCGCTTCTTCCCGAACTCAGACGAGGAGATGAGCTGGCGCATCGGCGATCACGGGTTTGAGATGACACTTCTGGCGAGTGTCCCGGGTCTATTGCAAAGTAGCGTCGGAGAATGGGTGCAAGGCTGGCTCAAACGCGAATCGCTCAACATCGGCGACATCGACAACTGGGTCATCCATCCGGGCGGTCCCAAGATCATCGAGGGTGCGCTCGACGGGCTTGGACTCGCGGGTGATACTCGCAAGCGCGCCGAGTCGCTCGCGCTGGGCACGCTCCGTCGGTTCGGCAACATGTCTTCGCCGACCGTGTTGTTCATGCTCAAAGAGTTGCTGGACAGCAACACCAAAGGCACAACGGTCTGTCTCGCGTTCGGCCCGGGCCTGTCTGGCGAGGCCGCGTTGATCCGGTCCTGAGAAAACGAGCAAAGCCGAGACCAGACAGTCTCGGCTTCGGATCGGAAGTGGAGACGAGCGGGGTCGAACCGCCGACCTCTTGCATGCCATGCAAGCGCTCTACCAACTGAGCTACGTCCCCTCGATGTCGTTCCGGGGGCAGATGCCCTCAGAGTGGCAATGGTACGGATGACCCGCGTCCGGTCAACCGTTTCGGGTTCTACGGGTGTGATTCCGGGCGGTGATCGGGCACTCTCGGACCCTCACCCCGCTGCGGAGACCTCAGCGAGCAGCCGATCGACCGACCGGACAACCGTCTCAACCTGGATCCGGTCGACCCGGCACCGCTCCGGGTGGTCGTTTGCCGACTCTGAGAGGGGCAGCTCCGGGTCTGCCAGCAGCACGGTCTCTGGGCCGGAGGGTCTTGTTGGGATCGTTGTCCAACGGTGATCGGTAGGCCCGAAGAGTGTGACGATCGGGACACCCGTCGCCGCGGCGATGTGTCTCGGGCCCGTGTCGTTGGTGACGAGAATCGACGCGCGGCCCACGATCGACTTGAGTGAGCCGAGCGTTGTCCCGAGTTCAGGGAGCACCGCCGGTTCTGTTTTCGCTGCAGAGGCGATCGAGCGAGCCAGATCGATCTCGCTCGGTCCGCCGTTGATCAGCACGCGCAGCCGGTGTTCGTTTTCGAGGTGATCCGCGAGCAACGCAAACCGCTCGGCGGGCCAGCGTTTGGCCGGGTTGTTCCCGCCAGGATTCAAAACCGCGTACGGCCTGTCGAACGCTTCTGCCTTCTGCAACACCTCGTCCGCCTGGGCGCGGTCGGTCTCGGTCGCGCTCAGTTCCATGTACGTCGAGGGTGGCATGCGGTGTGCGCCGAGCTCGTTTGCCGGCTGGAGATCATCGAGCGGCTTCTCGGTGCCGAGCTGGATGAGCGCGGTCGCCGCGTGCCAGTAGTAATCGACCGCGGGGACGATCGCCCACTTCCCATCGTCGGCCTTGGGCGCGATGAGTCTGTGGGTGAGCAGCAGGTGCCTGCCGTCGCGGTCGTAGCCCATGCGCCTTGGTACACCAGCCATGCGCACAATCAGTGCTGTAGAGAACGAGTTGGTGAGCAGCAGCGCTGTGTCGAACCCGCGGTGCCTGATCTTGGTCGCCGTGTGTTTGTGTCCCATGACACCGCCCGGGTGCATGGTGATGAGTTCGTCGTATAGGTCAAGCCCCTCGAGCATCGGGGCCGCGCCGGGCTTTGCCAGGAGCGCGAGCGTGGCGCCCGGGAGTGAATTTCGGATCAGCCTGAGAGCGGGCGTCGCCATCACGACATCGCCCACCCAGCTCGGGCAGACGACGACGATCCGCAAAGGTGATCCGGGGGGCGGGGGCATCGGAGAAGGATAGCGATTCAGTCGGCGTGCTTCGAAATGTGCCTCGCAGCGGCGAGCGCATCGGGGAACTCGCCCCGCTCACCGATCAGCAGGCAGCGATCGGGCGAAAGACCGGCGTTCACGCCCGACTCGCAGTCGCGCGGCATGTCTCCGATCAGCCACGAGCGCGACAAGTCGAGCCTGAGGTCGTCCTTCGCCCTCAGGATCATGCCGGGTTGCGGCTTGCGCAGCTCGTGCTCGCGTGTGTACTCGGGCACGTTGCCGTTCGGGTGGTATGGGCAGTAATAGAACGCATCGATGAGGGGTGATCCCTCATTGTCCACGAACAGCTCGCCGACGCGCGCGTTGACCGCTTCCACATCCGCGATCGTCGCGGATCCTCGCGCCACGCAGCCCTGATTCGACACGACAACAAGCGCAAACCCTTGCTCACGCATCAGCCGGCACGCTTCGAGGGCACCCGGAAGGACTTCCACCCTGTCCGGATCTGAGAGATCCCCTGGCTTCCACGCCGGGTGGGGGTCCGCGGGGGGCGGGAGTGTTGTGTTCGGTATCAGGGTGTCATCCCGATCGAGAAACACGCAGGCCCTGGGTTGCTGTGCGCTCATGACACCACCCTAGTCGCGCCGATACCCTCTCTCCCATGCGCGTCCTCATCTTCGAACCCGATCACGGCGGCCACCGATACACCTACGTCCGGCACCTGCTCACCGGGCTCAAATCCCTCGAAGGGATCGACGCCATCAAGGTCGTGATCTCCCGAAAGGGACACGCATCCGACGAGTACGCCGAGCAGCTCAAGGCCTTCGAAGACGGCATCGAGATCCTGCCCGAGCTCGAGGTCAACAGCAGTTCGCCGCTCGACAACGCCAAGCAGCTGCTAAGCGCCCTCCGCGGCACGCTGGCCAAGCACCCGACCGACCACCTCTATGTCCCGTCCGCCGACGGGCTCTCGCAGGTGCTCGGCGCTCGTGCGATGGTCCCCGGGGGCAGAGTCATCCCGAAGGACACCGTGTCCGAAGCCGTCCAGCACCGAGGCAGCTTCGCCTACAAGCCCAGCGATATCACCGACAAGGTCAAGTTCGCGCTCAGCTACAAGACGATCGAGAAAGCGCCCTGGACCAAGCTCCACTTCGTCGACCCGATCGCGTACGAGGGCGCCAAGGTCCTGAGCAAGAAGCTCCGCGAGACGTGCGACATGCTCGCCGACCCCGTCGATGAAGTTCAGTCGATCAACAAGAAGCAGGCGCGCAAGAACCTGGGCATCCCTCAGGACGGCAGGTACGTCGGTGTCGCCGGCGCGATCAACGAGCGCAAGGGCTGCGACATCCTGCTCGCCGCGTTCGACATGGCAAAGCTCAAGGACAACGACCGCCTGCTGCTGGCGGGCAAGGCGAGCGACAACGTCCGCGAACTCATCAAGAACAAGTACCAGCACCACGTCGAGGCGGGGCGGCTGATCTTCTTTGACCGATACATCAGCAACGACGAGCTCGCCTGGTCGCTCTCGGCGATGGACGTCGTCTGCCCCGCCGGGCACGGACACATCGGGCTCTCCAACGTCGCGCTCCGCGCACTTGCGGCGAACAGGCTCATCCTCGGATCAACCGCGGGCTGGACGGGCCGGGTCGTTCCCGCGTTCGGGTTGGGCGTTGTGTGCGATCTCTCAAAGCCCCGCGACTTCGCCGAGGGTCTGGAGCAATCGCTCGACGCCGCGGAGTGGTACAAGCGCACCCCCGCGGGCAACAAGCTGCTTGAGTTCCACTCGCAGGCCAACCACATCGCGGGCTGGACGAAACTCATCCGCGAGCGCCTGGGTCTGCCCGCGCCCGAGATCAAGACGTGGGACGAGCTTGTCGAGAGCGTGAAGCACGCTTGATCATTCTCGGAATGTAGTGTTCTGTGGGTAAACTACCCCCATGCTCCTGCTCACCATCGTCCAGGGCCCCGACAAGGGCAAGGCGTTCAACATCCCGCCGAACGAGCCGCAGCTGATCGGGCGGTCCAGTGAGGCCCTGCGCATCACGGACTACACCGTGAGCCGTCGGCACGCCGAGCTCACGCCCGACACAGGGCAGTGGTACATCCGCGATCTCAAGTCGCACAACGGCACCTACGTCAACGGCGTCCGCATCAGCTCGCGCACGCGGCTCAAGATCGGTGACGAAATCAGAGCCGGCGCGACCGTCTTCGCGTTCGGGGGTGTCCAGTCGAACCCCGAGACCGACATCGTCGAGATCTTGCGCCCAGAAGAAATCGACGCCGAGATCGAGCGCACACTCGCAAGCAACGACGATTCGGTGCTGATGGCAGAGCCCGAGCCGCGGATGGCGGCAAACGAGCACCTCAAGCTGCTCATGCAGGCCAGCGAGATCGCGACCGATTCGATCGACCAACAGGAACTGCTGGCGGCGATCCTCGAGCTCGTGTTCGATCAGTTCGAGCCCGAGCGGGGCGTGATCCTGATCGCGCCAGACAAGTACCACTCGCCCAGGCCCGCGGTGGTGAAGTACATGACGCCGCCCAAGGGCGCCGAGGAAGCGAAGATCCAGCTCTCGCAGACAATCCTGCAGCACGCGGTCGTCAAGAAGGAGTCGGTCCTGAGTTCCAACGCGATGGCGGACCCGCGCTTCAAAGCGGGCGACTCCATCCAGCGCCTGGGCATCCGCAGCGCGATGTGCAGCCCGATTCTCTTCCGCGACCGAGTCTTCGGCGCGATCTACATCGACAGCTCGATCGTGAACTACACGTTCACCGCCGACCAGCTCGCGCTGCTCAACGCCGTGGGTCAGCAGACGGGGCTTGCGATGGCAAACCTCGAGCTCGTGGGCGAGCAGCTGCACACCGAGCGCCTCGCGGTCATCGGTGAAACCGTCGCAAGTCTCTCACACTCGATCAAGAACATCCTGCAGGGCCTGCGCGGCGGAGCGGATGTCGTCGAGATGGGCCTCAAGAAGGATGACCTCAAAATCGCCAAGGGCGGCTGGGGCATCCTGAAGCGCAACCTCGACCGCATCATGAGCCTCACGCTCAACATGCTCGCGTTCAGCCGTCAACAGAACATCGAGATCGAGCTGACCAAGCTCGGCCCGCTGATCGAAGAGTGCGCGGAGCTGCTCGAGGGCTTGTGCCAGACGAGGCAGGTGCCGTTGATCGTTGATGTTGACTCCGACATCCCGCCCGTGCCCGTAGACCCGAACCTGATTCACCAGGCGATGATGAACCTGATGTCAAACGCCGTCGAAGCGGTCGAGCCCAAGACCGGTGCGGTGACCGTGCGCGTGGACTATCACCCCAAGGGAAGGCCCGGCGCCGACGGCAAGCCGAAACCAAAGCCAAAGGGCGCCAGCGGAGCCGAGGTCGAGGTCTCGATCATCGACAACGGGCCGGGCATCACCGCGGATCGGCGTGAGTGGATCTTCGAGCCATTCAACACAACCAAGGGCATGCGAGGCACGGGCCTCGGGCTCGCGGTGACCCGGCGCATCGTCGAGGACCACCAGGGCGAGATCTCGGTGCACGCGACCGAGGGCGGCGGTGCGACGTTCCGCATCCTGCTGCCCGCAGACCCGGCGCAGCTGATCGACCCCTCGGCGACCGCGGCGACGAAGAACCTGACCGTCTCACCGAGGCTCGGGCGGTAAGCGATCTGCCGCAGCTACCCTTGTGTATGAGTGACTTTCAGCAAACAATCCGCGCCGCCTGTGAGAACTTTCAGCCCGCCGTCGTCTTCGGCGCGCGCCTCGGCAGGCCTGAGGAGTTGCCGCAGCACATGCGCGAGCAGGCAGACCCGTGGGCCGCGTGGTCCGAGCAGGCGGCTCAGTCGCTCGGGACCGCGGTCCAGATCGCTGGTAGCCAGCGCCTCGGTGAAGACGGCAACGACGACGCCGTCGCCGTCCTCGCTGGGCTCAGGCTCGCGTACATGAAAGTGGTGTCCGACCTCGCCGACACGATGAACATCCCCGAGGGCGAGCTGCACAACCGGATCAACGAGACGATCAACAGCTCCAAGATGGAAAAAGGCTTCGGGGGTGGCGATCTCTCCGATCCGTCAAGTGATGACGACAACCCGATGTTCAACCGGTGACGCAGGAACGCACCATCCTCCACGCCGATCTTGACGCGTTCTTCGCGTCCGTCGAGCAGCTCGACAACCCCGAGCTGCGGGGCAAGCCCGTGCTCGTCGGCGGGACTGGCAAGCGCGCCGTCGTGGCGGCCGCGTCATACGAAGCACGCGCGTTCGGGTGTCACAGCGCGATGCCAACCGCGACCGCGCTTCGGCTCTGCCCGCACGCGGTCGTCGTGCGCCCCAGCGGTAAGCGTTACCGCGAGCTCAGCAATGCGGTGTTCGAGATCTTCGAATCTGTCACGCCGCTCGTCGAGCCTCTCTCGATCGATGAGGCGTTCCTGGATGTAACGGGTTCGATTCGATTGCTGGGCGAACCCGTCGGGATCGCCCGGGACATCCGCAGACGTGTCAAAGAAACGACTGGTCTGACCGTGTCGGTCGGTGTCGCGCCCAACAAGTTCATTGCCAAGCTCGCCAGCGAGATGGACAAGCCCGACGGGCTGACCGTGATCGAGCGAGGCAGCGTGCACGAGATCCTCGACCCGTTGCCCGTCGGGGCGATCTTCGGCGTGGGCAAAGCCGCACAGGAACGACTCGCAAAACTCGGCATCCGGACCATCGGCGATCTCAGGAACGCCCCGGACGAGCTCGTTGAGTCGCGACTCGGGTCGTTCGGCCCCCACGCCAAGCGTCTCGCCTCGGGCGTTGACGATCGCGCGGTCGTCCCCGACCGGACAGCAAAGAGCGTCGGCCATGAACAGACATTCGGCGACGACCTGACCGACAGAGATCAGATCCGATCTATCCTGCTGGCTCAGGTCGAGCAGGTTGCTCGCAGGCTTCGAAGAAAGCAGCGCGTCGCCCGCACGGTTACGCTCAAAATCCGATTCGGCGATTTCGAGACCATCACCAGAGCGCACAGTCTTGAATCAGAAACCAACCGAACCGAGGATATATGGAGAGCGGCGGAGCACATTTTTGAAAGCTGGGCGAGCGCTTCGTTCCGCCCGGTCAGGCTGATCGGCGTCACTACGAGCCAGCTTTCAGGGGAAGAAGATTCCCAGCTTCACTTGTTTGGATCCGCCGAACGCAAGCGCGAGTCCGGAATCGACAAGGCGACAGACGAGATCGCTGAGCGCTTTGGTGCTGATTTCATCCGCAGGGCAGCCTCAATGCCCAAACCAAAGCCGAAGGACTAGCTCCAAACTGGGTTATCCACGGCAAGTTCTCGGTCGTGTTCGGTTCTTCTTTGTTTCCTTGCGCGAGCCGCTGCAACTGGGCTGGCGGGCGAACCGTATAAGTGGCTGCTCGTGGGGTACGAGGACACACTTCGAGATGGACCAATCCGTACACCGGTTCAAGTCTCTTACATCGGTCTGCCGCGCCATCGCCTCGGGCGATATGACGCTGGCTGGCCGCCTCATCGAGCAAGAGGGCCCCGCTGGGTTTGAGGGCCTTGGCTCCGACCAGATCGGTGAGAGCCCCGTGATGATGGCGCTCTCCACAGGCCACCCCAGGCTTGCCAAGAAGCTCCTTGCCGCGGGTTATGAGCCAGATCTGTGGGAGGCATCCGCACTGAATATGGCAGGTGTGCTCCATGAGATCGCTCTCAGGAGGCCTGAGCAGCTCAACCTGTGCAACGCCGAGGGCTGGGCCCCGATGCACCTGGCCTGTTACGCCCACGCGGATAACGTGCTCGCTGTGCTCTGC
>WUAK01000099.1 GCA_009827205.1 Phycisphaeraceae bacterium
AGGCCTGTCCGAGAGCGAGATCGACAAAATGAAGGCGGACGCAGAGGCCCACGCGGAAGAGGACAAGAAGCGCCGCGAACTCGTGGACCTCAAGAACCGCGCCGAGGGATTCGTTGCCAGCATCCGCAAGAGCGTCGAGGAGCACGGCGACAAGGTCTCGGCAGAGATACGCAGCAACATCGAATCGTCGATCAGCAACCTCGAGGACAAGCTCAAGTCCGACGACAAAGCCGCGATCGAGGCAGCGCTCAAGGACCTTGAGAACGCCTCGACCGAGCTCGGCAAGGTCGTCTACGAGCAGACCTCAGCTTCGCAGGGCGCAGCCGCGGGAGACGCGGGCGGCGACAACGCAGGCGGCGATGACGATGTGATCGACGCGGACTTCACGGTCAAGGATGATGACAAGTAAGCAGGAAGCATGAGTCCAACACGAGCGCCCGTCGCGAGAGCGGCGGGCGTTTTTGATACCCTGCACACATGGACAGATTTGTCGTCGGGGTCGATGGCTGCAAAGCGGGCTGGCTGTGCTGCTTGATGCCACTTGATCGAGATTTACAGATCAAGCCAACCTATGACGTTTGCGTTGACTTTCAATCCGCGTGGGATCGATATCACGGGGCAGAGTTGATCCTGGTCGACATCCCGATCGGCCTGGCACGATCCGGATTGCGTGAGTGTGATTCGCTTGCGAAGAAGATCCTTGGGAAGTACAACTCGCGTGTTTTCCTGACTCCCCCGAGATCGGTCTTTGATTGTGAGTCGTACGCGGACGCGAATGACCACTGCCGAGCGGTGTGTGGTGGCAGAGGCCTGATGAAACAGCTCTGGGCGATAGCGCCCAGTATCCAAGAAGTAGACAGGGTCTTGCAGGAACATCCGGATGCCAGAGGAGTAGTGAGGGAGTGTCACCCAGAGATTTGTTTTCACGGACTATCAGGCTCGATGATCAGTCACAACAAGAAGCTGGATGAGGGCTACGAAGCGCGCGTTGAGGTGCTTCGCAAGCTGGTCCCGTGGGTAGACGAGGTTGTCGATGAGCAGTTGCATAGATTTCAGAGGAAAGTACTCGCCCGTGATGATGTTGTCGACGCGCTCGTCGCCGCGGTGACAGCTCGCTTGATCTGCAAGGATAAGTCGTGCGAACGCACGCTCCCAGAGAATCCTCGCGCGGACGAGACTGGGCTTGCCATGGAGATGGTCTACGCGATCAGCGGTTGAGCCCGAGTGTCCGGATGTGCTCCATCATGCTGCGCGATGCGGCGCCGCGGTGACTGAGCCGGTGCTTCTCATCTGAGTCGAGCTCGGCGATCGTCCTGATCATTTCCGGCGCCACCAGAAAGAGAGGGTCGTAGCCGAACCCGTTCTGTCCGCGGGGCACATCGCCGCGTTTGCCGATAGCGCCCTCGAATGTCCCGACGGACTCCGCAAGCACTCTGATCTCGCCATTTCCATCCTGCCCGGCAAGACACATCGCGCAGATGAACCTCGCCTTGCGGTCAGCGGGCTCGCGTTCGCCGAGCTCGTTTAGGAGTTTCTCGTTGTTGAGTGTGTCGCGCTGGGCGCGGGGCAGATCGCTCGGGTTGATGTCGATGCTGTAGCGGGCGCTGATCACACCCGGTGCGCCGCCGAGAGAGTCCACGACGAGCCCGGAGTCGTCGGCGAGGCAGAGCCTGCCGGTCTGCCGGGCATACCCGATCGCCTTGAGTCTGGCGTTCTCTTCGAACGTTGAGCCGTTCTCTTCGGGTTCTAGGAGTTCCATTCCAAGATCGGTGAGTGGGATGATCCCAACGCCGATCTCGGCCATGATCTCTCGGAGCTCGACGACCTTCTTGGGGTTCCCGGTGGCCAGCACGATCGGGTCTTTGGTGCACATGCCCGACTGTAGCTCGCCTGCAACAATCCATGCATGACGACCGACGATCGAAGAAGCGTGGCAGTGTCCGCAGCGGGTGCCCTTGGCGCCCTCTCGGCAGACGAGTTGAATGCAGTCAGAGCGGTGGTGGGGTTCGACGGATTTATCGATTCGATCATCCGCGTCGTCGACAAGAGACGGTCGATGGAGCCTGAGGACTTCGCGCCGGTGACGACGATCACGGGCTACGCCGACCGCTGCGCCGCAGCGGCGGGCAAGAGCACGAACATCGAGCTGCACACCGTCGAGCGCCGGTTCGGGGGCAACGGGCCTCTGCTTGCTTCGGCGATGGGGGGCCTGGGGGCGTCGGTCACGTTCATCGGCGCGGTAGGTAGCGCCGCAGGGCACACGATGCTGGACCCCGTCTACCAACCGCTCGCCGATCGCTGCGCTCGCGTGTACCCGGTCGCGCCCGCGGGCGAGACTGATGCGCTCGAGTTTGACGATGGCAAGATCATGCTCGGCAAACCCACCAACGTACAGATCGTCACGTGGGCGCACATCAAGAGTGTGGTTGGTCTCGATGTGATCCGTGAGCTCTTCGAAAGTGCGACCACGATCGGCATCGTCAACTGGGTGATGCTCAAGGGTGTCGAGGGCATCTGGCAGGGGCTGATAGACGAGGTGTTCCCGGAGATCTCGAAGAAACGGCGGCGCGTGTTCATCGACCTCTGCGATCCTGCCAAGCGCACCGACGAAGACCTGCGTAGGGCGGCGGGTATTCTGACAGAGCTCAACAACCACGCCGACGTCACGCTCGGTCTCAATCAGTCCGAGGCAGAGCGGATGGGGACAGTACTCGGCGTGGATATCTACGAGGGCCCGGGAAACCAGTCTCTGGGCTCCGCGATGAGGCACGCGGCGTCATCCATCAGGGAAAGACTCGATATCGCGTGCTGTGTCGTGCACCCTCGCGAGGGCGCGGCTGGGGCGGACGAGCACCACGATGCGTGGTTCGAGGGGCCCTTCACCGTGAAGCCCAAAATCTCGACAGGAGCGGGCGATCACTTCAACGGCGGGTTCGCGCTCGCGCAGGATCTGGGGCTCGGTCTTGCCCAATGTCTCGCCGTCGGGTGTGCCGTGAGCGGGGCGTACGTCCGCGACGCGGCGAGCCCCTCGCGGGAGAGGCTGATTGAGTTCCTGACCGACCTGCCAACCTCTCAAGCCGGCTGAGAACTCGCCTACCATCGGCATATGCACAAGCCACACCCGGATCTCGATCTCGATAAGGACCCCCGTTACGTCGCCGACGTGACCGGGAAGGAGGGCCTTGAGTCGGGTATCGCCGTCAGCTTCAACCCCGCCACGGGCGAGCCCATCGCTGGGGTAAAGCTCGACACCGCCGACTCGTACGAGCAGACCGTCGCCGAGGCACAGGAAGCGTTCAAACGCTGGCGCACAGTGCCCGCGCCGGTCCGGGGCGAGGTCGTCCGGAACATCGCGGTCGAGATGCGTCGCCTGCTTGAGCCACTTGGTGAGCTTGAGAGCATCGAAGTGGGCAAGATCCGCGCCGAGGGCATCGGTGAAGTGCAGGAGACGATCGACATCGCTGACTACGCGGTTGGCCTCTCGCGCATGCTGGGCGGCAAGACAGTCCCGAGCGAAAGGCCTCAGCACCGCATGATGGAGCAGTGGCTCCCGCTCGGACTTGTTGGCTGCATCACGGCTTTCAATTTCCCGAACGCTGTGTGGGGCTGGAACGCGATGATCGCTGCGGTCTGCGGCGACGTCACGGTCTGGAAGCCTTCGCTTCTAGCGCCATTGACCGCGATCGCGACGAACAACATCGCTGACCGCGTCGCGACCGAGATGGGGCACCCCGGCATCTTCCGCCTCGTCATCGGAACGGACGACGAGATCGGCGAGCGCATGATCGCCGACAAGCGGTTCCCGCTGATCAGTGCGACTGGCAGCTGCAACATGGGGCGCCACGTCGGTCAGGTGGTCGCTGGCAGGCTCGGCAGGTGCTTGCTTGAGCTTGGCGGCAACAACGCGGTCATCGTCGACAAGGACGCCGACCTCGATCTGGCTGCCAAGTCCACGGTTTTCGGATCCGTCGGGACAGCCGGTCAGCGCTGCACGACCTCTCGCCGGCTCATCGCCCACAAGGATGTCGTCGACGAGCTCGTCGGCTCCATGGCACGCGCGTACAAGACGATCAAA
This sequence comes from Phycisphaeraceae bacterium, assembly GCA_009827205.1. Lineage (GTDB taxonomy): Bacteria > Planctomycetota > Phycisphaerae > Phycisphaerales > UBA1924. The sequence goes on from WUAK01000099.1 coordinate 4,076, forward strand.
ATCGGCGACCCGCTCGAAGACGGCACCCTCGTCGGCCCCGTCATCGGTCAGCGGACCGTTGACGCCTTCGAGAGCGCTGTCGAGCAGGCCAAGGCCCAGGGCGGCGAGGTACTGGTGGGGGGCAAGGCCCACAAGCCTGACGGCCTCGGGGGCTGGTTCGTCGAGCCGACCATCATCAGAGCCCCGGCGAACAACGAGCTGCCCATAGCGATGGACGAGACGTTCGCCCCGATCCTCTACGTCTTCACGTTTGATGATCTCGACGAGGCCCTTAGGATGCAGAACAGCGTCGACCAGGGCCTGTCGAGCGCGATATTCGCGAGCGATGTCAGAACCACAGAACGATTCCTCAATGTCGATGGCTCGGGCAGCGATTGCGGCCTTGCCTACGTCAACCTCGGCACCTCGGGTGCAGAGATCGGCGGCGCGTTCGGCGGCGAGAAGGACACCGGCGGAGGCCGCGAAGCCGGCAGCGACAGCTGGAAGGCGTACATGCGACGCCAGACATGCACGATCAACTTCGGAAGCGAGCTGAGACTCGCGCAGGGGATTCGCTTTGAGTGAGCAGCAGGTCATCGATCAACTGGCAGAGGCAGCCGTCGCCCCGATCGAGTCGGGCATGCTCGTTGGGCTGGGCACCGGTCGTACCGCACGCCGGGGTGTCCGCGCGCTGGCGGAGCGGATCCGAAACGAAGATCTCAAGGTCGACTGCATCGCTTCGAGCGAAGCAACCGAGCAGCTCGCCCGCGAACTCGAGCTCAAGATCGTTGATTTTGCGCTCGTCGAGGAGGTCGACTACCTGTTCGACGGCGCCGACGAGATCGACGCCAGCCTCCGCATGCTCAAGGGCTCGGGCGGTGCGATGACCCGTGAACGAATCATCGCGTGGGCAAGCAAGCGCCGGGTGTATCTCATCGACAGCGCCAAGTACGTCGATCACCTGGGCGAGAACTCGTCGCTCTCGGTCGCGGTCATGGCCTTCGGCCTCGCCAGCAGCCGGGCATCACTCAGGAGCGTGGGGCTCAACGGCGTGTGCAGACGCAACATGGACGGCGATCTGTTTGTAACCGACAACGGCAACCTCATCCTCGATGTCCCCCTCACGCCCGACCATTGCCTCGAGGAGCTCGCGGCGCACCTCAACGACATCCCGGGTGTGATCGACCACGGTCTCTTCCTGGGCGAAGCCGACGAGATCCTCGTCGACCGCGGGGGCAAGATCGAGAAGCTGGTTCGTCAGGACTAACTCACAATCGGTGATCCAAAATCGGAAGAATCGAACCGATTTTGGTCTGCGCGCTGAATCCGCCCATCCTCCCCCTCGAATCACGCCGTCCACACTCTTAGAGGAGGTCTGGTTCATGAGCTTTTTCTCGTTTGTTTCACCCCTTATTGTGATGAGCGCGCTCGCCGGTGATTCGGCGATCACGGACACCCCCGACGCGTCTGACACGCGAACCGATGTCCTGACAAAGGAACGGCAGCAGGCGCTGACCCCAGACCAGATCATCGCGAATCTCAAAGCGGGCAACGAGCGGTTCGTCAACGGAACCAGCACGCCGCAGGACTGGCTCTCACAGGCGGAGACGACCGCCCGAGACGGGCAGTTCCCCTCGGCGATCGTGCTGAGCTGTCTTGACTCACGTGTGCCAACCGAGATCATCTTCGATCAGGGCATCGGCGATATTTTCGTCGGACGCGTCGCGGGCAACTTCGAGAACACCGACATGCTGGGCAGCATGGAGTTCGGTACCAAGCTGGCTGGCTCAAAGGTGATCGTCGTCCTCGGGCACACCGCGTGCGGCGCCGTCAAGGGCGCGATCGCCGGCGCCGAGATGGGTAATCTCACTGAAACTCTCGAGAACATCCAGCCGGCGGTCGAGGACGCTCGCAAGAGCATGCCCGACGCGGCATCGGACGACTCGGCTTTCGTCCAGGCCGTGGTCGAGCGAAACGTGGTCCGAACCGTTCGCGACATCAGCGAGCGCAGCCCGATCATGGCTGAGATGATCGCCAACGGCGAGCTCAAGGTCGTCGGTGCCTGGTATGACCTCGCCTCGGGCAAGGTGACCTGGCTCGACAACTGATCGAGCACAGTTCGCGTGCAAACAAGCGAGCCCGTCCGAGTGGACGGGCTCGCTGTGGTTTTAGACGAGTTTCACGTTGCAGCGTCTGGTTTACTGGCCCTGAGCGAGTGAGTATCCGGGCTTGCCGTCGTAGTCACGCAGGGGCTGGAAGTCGGTGACCGGGAATGCCTGGCCGATCTTGCTGAGCAGGTCGATCGAGGCCGCCTGATCGATTGAGCCGAGTTGTGCTCGGTCCCGCAACTCGAACCTGCATCTGTAGTAATCGACCATCTCGGTGTAGATCGAACCAGTCGGCCAGATCTGTGTGCCCCGGTTCGACATCATCGTGAGCTGGAACGGTGTGCCCTCACAGATTACGCCGAGTTTGTCTGCCAGATCGATCGGGCTGAGCAGTGTGTCGATGTAAACGTCGCACCCTGCGACGACACTCGTCGAATCGGTAAAGGTGCGCATCATCCGGTTCTCGCTCGGGCGAGTGGGCGGTGTGAACTCTGGTGTGCTCTCGCTTGGAACCTTGCGTGCTTCGCAGCCGCTGGGTTCCTTTCCGAGGTTGTTCGCGATTGCCTCGCCGAACTCGCGGGTTCCGACCGGGTCTTTCTCACCTCTGACATCGCCCGTGTGGACGCCCGACTCGAGTGTGTAGAGCAGGGAATTCTCGATGATCGCCGCCTGCTTGCGCATGCCGATGTGCCTGAGCATGATGAGCCCCGAGAGGAGCAGGCTCGTGGGGTTGGCCTTGTTCTGGCCCGCGATGTCGGGCGCGGTGCCGTGGACAGCCTCGAAGATCGAAATCTTTTCCCCGATGTTCGCAGAGGGCGCAAAGCCGAGCCCGCCGACAAGCCCCGCCGCGAGATCGCTGACGATGTCCCCCTGCAGGTTCGGCAGGACGACCATCTTGTACGCGTCGGGCCTGAGCACGAGGTTCATGCACAGCGCATCGATAATGACATCCTGAGAATCGATCGACGGGTATTTCTCTGCCTCGTTGTAGAATCGCTTGAGGAAGAGCCCGTCGGACATCTTCATGATGTTTGCTTTGTGGCCGCAGTGGACGATATCGATCCCGAAGTTGGCAGCGGTCTTGAATGCGAACCGGTGAACCTGGTCAGACCCTGGTGCGGAGATGAGCCTCTTGCACTCGACGACATCGCTGGTGAGGCGGTGCTCGATGCCGCCGTACGTGTCCTCGATGTTCTCGCGGACAACGTAGAAATCGACGGGCACGCCCGCTTTGGAGTAAACGGTCTCGACCCCTGGCAGGCTCTGGAAGTGACGCAGGTTGGCGAACGCACCGAGTGCCTTGCGGAGCGTGACGTTGATCGACTTGCCTCCGCCGCCGGTGGGGGTTCCCATCGGGCCCTTGTAGAGCAGTCCCAGGTTCTCGACGGTTTCAAGGGCTTCGTCGGTGACACCCTTGGTATTGCCCGATTCGAAGACGGACTCGCCCATCTCGACAGGAACGAATTCCAGGTGATCCATGCACCCGGCGGCCTCGAAAACGTGAAGGCACGCCTTCGTGATCTCGGGACCGATGCCGTCACCTTCAGCCAGCGCAATCTGCAATTTATCGGACATTTTGGGCCTCTAAGGGGTTGTATGCGGTTGTATGCAATGAACCATAGACCTCTGGTATCTCAGTTTTGCGCTGAAGCACGAGAGAGTCGGTCCCGAACCGCATCCCAGATCGGTCCGATGCCCGGTGGCCTTTCGATCAGGATGACTTCTGGTGCAAGTTCGTCTGCTTCGCGCAGCGCCGCATAGAGGCGGGCCGCGTAGCTGGAGGCGTCGCTTGGCATCCGTATCGCACGCGAGCTAGCCGGGGGCTCGCTGATGCAAACGACCACCGCTTGACCGGGGAGTTCTCCCAGATCATCGACGAGCCTTGTGGGGGTTCTCGGCGCGTAGTGCTTCTTGAGCATGCCCGGCGAAGGCAGTGGGGCATTGGCGGTCAGCTCGTGTTCCGAATGAATAACCGGGACGATCTCTGCAAGCTCGTCGGAACCGATGACACCCGGACGGAGGATCTCTGCACCGGCTTCTGTCAATCGAATCACGGTCGATTCGATGCCTCGCGGGCATGGGCCTCCGTCGAGAACGAGAATGTCCGGGCCGAGTGAGTCCTCAACGTGCGCTGCGGTCGTGGGGGAGATGGTCCCTGAGCGATTGGCGCTCGGGCCGACGAGCGGACCACCAAACGACTCGATGAGCGATCTCGCCAGATCGTGATCGGGCATCCTGATCGCGACCGTATCACCACCGCCGGTGACGACTGACGGCACACGGTCAGCCTTGGGCAGGACCATTGTCAGAGGCCCGGGCCAGAATCTGCTCGCGATGCGTTCAGCGTTCTCTGACCAGTTGCGCACGAGGCGGCTTGCCATCTCCGTAGACGACACGTGGACGATCAGCGGGTTGTGTGCTGGGCGGCCCTTGAGAGCGAAAGCCTGGCGAACAGCATCCTCATCCAATGCGTCCGCACCGAGTCCGTAAACCGTTTCGGTCGGGAAAGCGACGAGCCCACCCCGGCTCAGTTCGTCTGCAGCCAGCTGGATGTCGCTCGTGATCACGCCTTACTCGTCGGACAGCTCTGGGACGTCGAAGTCGATGCCATTGCGCTCGAGCGATCGGCCGATCGACGCGTAGAGCCTCGAGATCGAGATGTTGTAGTTGATGAGCGACTGGATCTCCTCGGCCTCGGCAAGCGCGAGCGCCTGCTGACGCGAGAGGAGCTGATCGAGGTTGAACGCCGTGTACCCCTCGGTCGTGTCGATCTGAACCTGCAGCGCACGCAGGTTCTCGGTTGACGCGAACCTAGCTACCCGCGTCTGTTCGATCAGGTCATACCCGGTATCGACGTCACGAAGAGAGTTTTTCACATCCAGCACAATTTGCTGGACCGTGTTCTGGAACGAGAGCACGGCTTGGATGTTCTCGAGCTGCCTGCGGCGAAGGTCCGCGTTCGCTTCACGGTTGCCGATCGCATACTCGTACGTGATCCCCAC
>WUAK01000100.1 GCA_009827205.1 Phycisphaeraceae bacterium
CGATGTGGTCAGGCCTCGGATACTACCGCAGGGCGCGGAGCCTCTACGCCTGTGCGCAGGAAGCCATGACAAAGTTCGACAAGCTCCCCGAACGAGCCGACGAACTCGAAGAACTCAAAGGTATCGGCAGGTACACCGCGGGCGCGATCGCGTCGATCGTGCACAACGAGCCGGTCCCGATCGTTGACGGCAACGTCGAACGCGTGCTGCTCCGCATCGAGGGCAAAGAACTTAGGTCAGGCGAGCCCGCGACAAGGGAGTGGTGCTGGAGGCGCGCCGAGGAACTCGTCCAGTGCGCGCACAAGAGCAGAGCTCAAGCCGTATCACCCGCGGTCTTCAACGAAGCCCTCATGGAGCTTGGGGCACTTATCTGCACGCCTCGCTCGCCGAGCTGCCTCACATGCCCGGTGCGCGACATATGCGAGGCGTTCGCCGCGTCGAAGCAGGACACGATTCCGCTCCCAAAGTCACGGAAAGCGAAGAAGCCGCTGCACAAGGCATGCCTGATCGTGACGAACGAAGAATCTCGCCTGCTGATTTCACAGCGCTCGAAGGGAGGCTTGTGGGGTGGGTTATGGCAGGTTCCGACCTTAGAAAGCGACTCGAAACTCCCCAAAGCGGGCGTCGCGGAGCATTTCGGTGTTGCAACAACAGCGATCATCCGCGAAGATAGCTTCATCCACGAAACGACCCACCGGTCGGTATCTGTGGTTGTGTACCGTGCACGCGAAACCGTGCCGGGCCTTGTGGGTAGATGGGTCGGTGCGGATGAAACCGCGGCGCTCGCGACCGGTTCGCTTCAGGACCGAGTGATGCGCCTCGGGTTTGGGAACACCAAAGGCCGCGAGTAGGAGATCCGATGCAGAATGTACCGACGCTAACTACGAATCGCTCACACCATGCGTTCACACTGATCGAGCTGCTCGTGGTCATCGCGATCATCGCATTGCTAATCGGCATCCTTCTTCCAGCGCTGAGTAAAGCCCGCGCGACAGCGCAGCGGTCGGTCTGCCTGAGCCGCCAGCGGGACATCGGTGTTGCGCTGCAGTTCTACGCCGACGAGTGGGACGGCTACATCCCGCGCGCGACCGGTTCACCGCTCCCACTCACCCCCGCGTGGTCGTTCGTGCTGCGCCCGTTCTTCGATGAGAGAGCCAACACCGACGACAGAAAGGGCGGGATGGCCGGCGCGATCGACCCGGCTGTTGGGAACGACTCGCGAGGCGACCGCTTCGCCGAGGCGGAGTACTACCGCTGCCCCGCTCACCCGGGCGATGACGGGCACAACATCCACTTCGTCAACAACTCGTTTTCTTTCTTCAAGCCTGCGAATCGGGACGCCCCTCTTGAGATTGACCCGGACGGCAAAGCCGCATCGCTGCTGAGAAAGGCGCTCTACCCCGCGGAAACGATGTACCTAACCGATTTCGCCTACGACACCGACGGCATCCAGCAGAGGACTTGGTATAGAAGAGGAAACTTTACACAGGACGTCTCGAACTTCTATGACGTCTTCCTCGAATCGCATATCGCAGATCTTGGCGCTACCTCGGCTCTGGACAGACGCCGCGTCTCGCCCGAGCGTCATGGCAACGGCACGAACGCGCTCTACCTCGACGGGCACGTATCCGGTGTATCAAACGACGAACTCAGCGATCTCAACACATGGAACGACCGCGACTACATCCGCGAGTCACCCTGACCACACCGGAACTGAGCGAAGACTTGGTTTAGTCGTCGTAAGGCGTGCTCGCGGGCGTGCCCGCCGGCATCGAGTACTCGATGTGCCTCATCAGCTCGAGGTTCTTTGACTGATCTGCCAACCCCACACGGACGCTGATCATGGTCGAGCCCGACCCAACGGCCTTGACGTTCGCCCTCACGTTCTGACTCTCATCGCCCCACGAGCCGGTGACCTCTCCCGACCCGGGCGTTCTCTCTTCGCTCAAGATCTCAATACCACGATCTTTGAACGCCTTCATGATGGCGTCGTAGGCGGTGTCCGTGTTGACCGCGAAGACGCGCCGCTCGCGCCCTTCTGTGTACGCGACACCCCCTGCGGCGCCCGCGGCACCGACAGCCACCACAGCGCAACCTGAGCTGAGCGCTGTCAACGCGGCTATGGAACTGGCGAGAACGAGCCTTGATGGGCGGACTGAACGCATGACGCACCTCCGAACAAGCATCGTCAGGATTCGTCGCCGCCCTGCAGCTTTGCGACCACGGTGAAGTCCTCTAGCGTGGACGTGTCCTGGTTGACCTCGACCTCCCCCGCCGCGATCGAGCGGAGGAGCCTCCGCATGATCTTGCCCGAGCGGGTCTTGGGCAGCGCGTCGGTGAACCGGATCATGTCGGGTTTGGCGATCGCGCCGATCTGATCGCTGATGTGCTCCCGGAGTTTCTTGCGGAGATCGTCGTTGGCCTCGTAGCCCGGCGCGAGAGTGCAGAACGCGGCAATGCCCGTGCCCTTGATCTCGTGGGGCATGCCCACGACGGCGGCCTCCACGACCGATTCGTGAGCAACCAACCCGCTCTCGACCTCCATCGTCCCGAGCCTGTGCCCGGAGACATTGATGACATCGTCGATGCGTCCCATGATCCAGAAGTAGCCATCCTTGTCGCGGCGCGCACCGTCACCAGCGGTGTACACGGGCTTGCTGTCGATCTTGATGGTCGACCAGTAGGTGTCGATGAAACGATCACGGTCGCCGTACACACCCCGGAGCATCCCGGGCCAGGGCTTGCGAACCACGAGCAACCCACCCTCATTTGCGCCGACTTCGTTGCCGTCTGCATCGACCACAGCCGCATCGATCCCGAAGAAGGGCAGCGTGCACGAGCCTGGTTTCGTGGATGTCGCGCCCGGCAACGGTGTGATCATGTGACCACCCGTCTCTGTCTGCCAGTACGTATCGACGATCGGGCACGCGCCGCCCCCGATGACGTTGTGGTACCACATCCAGGCCTCGGGGTTGATCGGTTCACCTACGGTCCCGAGCACCTGGAGGCTCGAGAGGTCGTGTTTCTTGGGGTGCTCCTCTCCCCATTTCATGAACGCGCGGATCGCTGTGGGCGCGGTGTAGAACTGCGTCACCCTGTGACGGGAGACGATGTCCCAGAACCGGTCCGCGTCGGGGAAGTTCGGCGCGCCCTCGTACATGAGCGTGGGCACACGGTTGGGCATGATCCCGTAGAGGATGTACGAGTGTCCTGTGATCCAGCCCACGTCTGCCGTGCACCAGAAAACCTGGTCGGCGTCAGGGACAAGGTTGAACACATACTTCGACGTGGTTGCGGTGTAGACCATGTAGCCGCCGATCGTGTGGTGAATCCCCTTGGGCTTGCCCGTCGAGCCTGAGGTGTAGAGCAGGAAGCTCATCTCCTCAGAATCCAGCGGCACACAATCGCAGTCTGCTTCCGCTTCCTGCATGACGTCGTGCCACCAGGTGTCGCGCCCATCGACCCAGTCGATCCCGTTCTTGCACCGCTGACGCACGATAACCGACCTGACTTTGCCCTCACCAAGAATCTCGAGTGCCTGATCGACGTTGTCCTTGAGCGGCACGACCGATCCGCGGCGCCATGAGCCGTCGCAGGTCACGATCACCTTGCTGTTCGCGTCTTCGACACGGTCAGCGATCGCCTGTGAGCTGAAGCCCCCGAAGATGACGCTGTGCGCTGCGCCGATGCGCGCGCAAGCGAGGACCGCGATCGCGAGCTCCGGGATCATGCCCATGTAGATGGTGACGACATCGCCCCTGCGGACACCCTTGTCGAGCAGCACGTTCGCGAATTTCGAGATCTCAGTCTGCAGGTCGGCGTACGTGAGCCTCAGGATCTCTGGGCCTTCATCCCCGATTGGCTCGCTCTCCCAGATGATCCCGACCTGATCGCCGAACCCGTTTTCAACGTGCCTGTCGACGCAGTTGTAGCACAGATTGGTTGTACCGTTGACGAACCACTTCGCGTCGGGTGCTTCGTACGAAACAACCTGGCGCCAGTGGCTGAACCAGTGCATCTCTTCCGCGGCGTTACTCCAGAACGACTCCGGATCGTCGATCGACTTCTTATAGAGCGCCTTGTATTCGTCCAGCGAACCGATGTGCCATGGAGCCCCGGCGCTCGCCGGGGGATCAAACAAACGGTCTTCGTGAAGGACTGACTCGATGTTCCCTTCGGACTGGCTCACGGGGGCGGCTCCTACGCACCCATACCGGCCCACCCGGGGGTGCAGCAAGCAGTATAAATGAAACACCGATCTCCGCATCGGAAGATCGGTGCAGGTGAACAACCTGTTGTTGGCTTTGTCTAGTGCTCTGCGGTCACACGCAGGACCTCGGCAACGGTCGTGATACCCTCGGCGACCTTGGCCATGCCGTCTTGACGCAGGCTTGCCATGCCGCGCTCCAGACACATCTGCCTGAACTCCGCGACATTCGGGTTCCGCGCGATGATGTCGCGCATCTGGTCATCGATTGTCAGCAGCTCGTAGATACCCACTCGCCCCGAGTACCCGATCTGTCGGCACTTGTCGCACCCGACGGGCTGGTAGATCTGCTGGCCGATGATGCCCGAAAGCTCAAGGAACTCGACCTGCTCGGGCGGGGGGTCACGGAGCTCCTTGCAGTTCGTGCAAAGCTTCCGCACGAGCCGCTGAGCGAGCACGGCGTTGACCGCTGCACCAACAAGGAACGGCTCTAGACCGATATTCACCAGTCGCGTCAGCGAACTGGGCGCGTCGTTGGTGTGCAATGTAGAAAGCACCAGGTGACCAGTCAGCGCAGCCTGGATCGCGATGTGCGCTGTTTCGTGGTCACGGATCTCACCGACCATGATCACATCGGGGTCCTGACGCAAGAGCGCCCGCAGCACCTTCGAGAACGTCATCCCGATCTTCTCGTGCGTCTGTGTCTGAGTGATGCCGTCGAGGTGGTATTCGATCGGGTCTTCACACGTCGAGATGTTCAGCTTGTTTTTATCGAGCTGACGCAGAGATGAGTAGAGTGTTGTCGTCTTACCAGAACCTGTCGGGCCCGTGACGAGCACGATGCCGTGCGCCTGCTTGACCTGGTTGCGCCAGATCTCAAGCGTCGAGTCCTCGAACCCGAGATCCTCGAGCTTCACGTTGATCGACTTCGTATCGAGAATACGCATCACAATCTTCTCACCCACCGCGGCGGGGAGCGTCGAAACACGCAGGTCCAGCTTGCGGCCCTGCACCGTGCACCGGATACGCCCGTCCTGCGGTATGCGGCGCTCGGAGATGTCCAGGTTCGCCATGATCTTGATACGGCTCGTGATCGCGGCGGCCATCGAGGCGGGCGGGTTCATGCTCTCGAAGAGCACGCCGTCCACACGGAGGCGCACCTTGAGCTTCTTCTCGCCGGGTTCGATGTGGATATCACTGGCGCCCTCGCGAACCGCGGACTGGATGATGTAGTTCACATAGCGGATGACGGGGCTCTCGCCCGCCTGCTGCTCGAGATCGACCGTCTGATCGGTGGCCTTCTCGACCTCGACGTCCATCTCGTCAACATCCTCGAGGATGTCGTTGAGATCGACTTCTTGATTGTGCTTGTCCTGGTCACCCGCGCCGGCGATCTCGAGCGCTGCCTTGATGTCATGGGTGGTCGTCAGCACCATCTTGGGTGTTGAGCACCCGAGACGTTGTTTGACTTCGTCGAGTTCGAACGCCGCGTCCGGTCGAGTCGCAGCGATGACCACGCGAGAGCCTTCCATGCGCAATGGAAGCAGTTTGTGATCGGCGCAGTACTGCACACCGAGGCGCTGCAGGAGCTTGCCGTCGAACCCACCTTCGAACCCGGCATCGAGATCGACCCGCTCGAACGAGATCCCCTGATGCTCTGCAAGGCACGCCTGCACAACTCCCTCATCGACGCCTTGCTCGATCAGGATCTCGCTCAGTGATTTGCCCGGTGTCTGCGCGAGCACACCCTCAGCAGCAACGATCTGGTCCTTGCTCGCGGCGCCGCGTTCTGCGAGAACCTCACCGAACGACTTGTTCACATGACCGAGCGCCTTCTCGTCGGGCACGAAGAGGTCGCTCAGTCCGTTGGCGCTCGCGTATCCGGTTCCAACACTCACGACACCATCGCCTTCTTTATCAGGCGCCGATGATGTCTCGGGATCCTCCGGGGTGATGTCAGTCATCCCGCTGACAGGCTGGTCTGTTTCAGATGCATCCTGCTGTCCGGGATCTGAGCCGGCTTCCTCGGTGTCCAGAGGCGTTAGACCCTGCGAACCACCCGATGAGATCGGGCGCGCGAGGTTCATCTCCTCGAACCCCTGCTTGCCGATCTTAAAGACCGGCGCCTGCATGTCGCTTTCGCTGTAATCCTGTTCGTGTGATTCCGCGGGATCGGCAGACTCGTCCTCCGGCGAAGACTCACCGGACTCATCTTCCCGCACATCCTCGGCTTCCTCGCGGAATGTCTCGGGCGTCAGGATCGGCTCATCGACTTGATCAACCGCTGACGCGTGATCAAACGAACCTGCATCCTCATCCACAGCAGACTCGGGCTGGATCGTTTGAAACCCCGCCTGATCCTGCTGCTGCTCTGGGCTCTCGTCCTGGGGCTGATCCTCAGGTGTGTGTTCGGGCTGAGACGACGGCTGTTCACCGCCGCCCTTGCCTGATGAGCCCTGTTCGAGCCGGCTGATACGTGCCAGGATGTCGTCGATGCTGCCGTTGGACACTTGAAACTCCTCGCACCCGCCGCGGTTGGCCCTTCAAAGAAGCAGGATCAGTTCGAACCGAGTTCGAGCACGTACGTCTTGCCGTCGGCGCCGAGCGTGACGGACCGGTCGTCGATCGAGAGAAGCAGGAACTCCGACTCGACCACATCGCCGACGCGGTATGTCTTGCCGTCGATGCGCGCCAGTGACACGCGACCGCGGAGAACCGTGTTCAGCTTGAGTCCGTCGAAGGTGCGCTGAAGCTCACGGGCGCGGATCTCCTCAGGAGTCGGGCCCCTGGGCTCTTCACGGACCTCGGTCTCCGCAACCTCGGTCTCTTCCTCGTCGCTCGTGAGAATCGCCATCTCGAACGGGTTCTTGTTGAGGTCTTCAACCGGAACCTGATTCGGGTTGTCAGTCAGGCTCAGGTCTCGCATCAGTTTCTGCTGCTTCACCTGATCCTGCGAGGCGGCGTTCTCGTCGACTTCGTACTCGATCTTCACCTCGTCTCCCGAGGCGAAGCCCACACCCAGACCCTGGTCACGCATAAACCAGAGCAGGCCCGCACTCACGGCGAGCACAAAGCCCACGATGATGTACTGCTTGCTCGGTTTGTTCGTATCGACAGCTGCCGCATCGAAGCCGTCCGTTGCCGAATCGACCTGGAGCTGCTTGAAGGTCTGCGAGAGCGACTGGGTCTGAGGTTCGTCGCCGAACTCAGAGAGCTGGTTGTTTTCGGTGTCGGTCGGGATCATGATGTCTGCTCCTCGCCTTCGAAGTAGATGCTGAGCGTGAACTCGGCCTCGAGATGGCCGTCCCTGTCCTTGGCGCGTTCGATCTGGATGTCCGGGATCCGTGTGATCCGGGGCATCTGCTCGAGAGCAAGCAGGAACTCGTAGAAACCGTCAAAGTCGCCCTTGAGCGTCATGTTGATCGGCTGCTCCCAGTACAGCGAGCCCTTGACAGGCGTTCCCGAGGTCATGCCGGGTTGCTCGAGACCAGACTCGATCGCCAGACGAGAGACCTCACGAACGATCGTGCCGATCTCCTTGCCCGAAGGCAGACGCTCTTCGATCGCGATGATCCCCTGGCGGATCTCCTCGTTGGCGCCCTCGAGCGTGTCGTTGCGGCTCGTGGCAACCTGGAGCTTCTCAAGCATCGCACGCTTGTGCTCGATCTCACGCTCGGCCTGCTCGATCTCTTGGTTCTGAGGCCTGAAGACGAGCCAGTAGCTCGACAGGGGCATCGCCAGCAGGATGGCGAGAAGGACAACCTCTCGTAGTCCGAATCGCATTACTCGTCCTCCTTCTCGTCGTCACCCTCGTCACCCTCAGCAGGCGCGGGCTCTTCCTCTTCGTTCTCATCGGTCTCGACAACTGGCTCCTCGTCGTCAGACGTATCGCCCTCGTCAGTTTCTGGATCACCTGTCGCTGGCGCCGGATCCTGGAACCACAGTGTGGTCTCAGGTGACTCGCCCTCGGCTGATTCATCAGCGTTGTCGGTTTCAACCGCTGGAGTCAGTTCTTCAGCAGACTCGTCGGCTGACTCATCTGCCGGCGCGACGTCGGTTTCATCATCAACGACAGGTGTGTTCTGGATTTCCTGCGCAGCCTTCTCCGAACGGATGCGCTCGGCCTTGCGTGATGCCGTGCCCATCAGATCGAACAGGCCCTCTGGCGAACCCCACTTCGACTCGCTGCTGCCGAAGAGAGAAACGCTCGGCAGAGCAGGCATCTCGAACGAGACATTGTTTTCACCCGCCTCTTCGAAGCCTGCGTCGCCCTCTTCGAGCACCTCGACTTCGAAACCGCCGGTCTCATCGACGCCGGTCTCGTCAACGCCTTCCTCGGCGCCGGTCTCTGCACCCTCTTCAACACTCGGGGGCAGGATGAGCGGCATCTGAGGCGTCAGACGCTCTGGCGTGCGGACATCGGGCATCTCGATTGGAGCGGTCTCCTCGACCAACCCGCGAGCGTCTGCGCCCTTGCGGATACCGGCGCTCAGCTCGAAGCTGCGGAGCAGCACGCCGTCGATCTTGGATTCCTTGATGAACTTCAGCTCGACCGAATCGAGCAGCTCGCACTGGCGCAGGTTCTCTATGTAGTCGGCGATGTCGTCGTTGCTCAGACCCACACCGACGATGCGGAGCTTCTGGTTGTACTCGGGGATGTAGATCGAGCTCTCGGCTTCCTCCTCACCCTTCTTCGACTTCTTGCTCTTGCTGGACTTACCCGAGAGCGTGCGAACACCGCCAGAGCGTGAGCTGCTGCGCGAACGCTTGATCTCTTCGCTGTTGAGCTCGAACTCGGTCAGCGTCAGATCGACGGGCATCCGGCTCACCAACTCGGCGAAAAGGACGGACCTTGGCA